>NZ_JAMCOU010000034.1:0-55405 GCF_023499985.1 Acinetobacter amyesii
TCTGAACGTCCAGAATTAACAGCTGCGCGTATTGTTGTTTCAGGCGGTCGTGGTGTTGGTTCAGGTGAAAACTATCACACTGTTCTTGATCCATTAGCGGACAAGCTTGGTGCTGCGCAAGGTGCTTCACGTGCTGCGGTAGATGCTGGTTTCGTACCAAACGATATGCAAGTGGGTCAAACAGGTAAAATCGTTGCTCCTGACTTGTACATCGCTGTAGGCATCTCTGGTGCGATTCAGCACTTGGCAGGTATGAAAGAATCTAAAGTGATCGTTGCGATCAATAAAGACGAAGAAGCGCCAATCAACTCAGTAGCTGACTACTGGTTAGTGGGTGATTTGAACACTGTTGTTCCTGAATTGGTGTCACATATTTAACGATACTTGATAACCAAAATAAAAAGCCAGTCTGTATAAATACAGACTGGCTTTTTTAATGAATCACTATTGAGTTAAGAAAACTGATTAGGGATGTACCACCCGAGGCAAAGCAAACTAACAGGCACTAGTTTTTTTATTCAAGAGAATGTTTGACTGAATAAAAAAATATCTTTTTAAAGTGCGTTTAAAGCTTCTTGAATATTTTGAACCATATAGATCAGACGTGGCCCAATTTCATTTTCAAGCTTTTCTTGATTGACCAAATAGCTTGGCGCTCCGCAGTTGAAGACCAATAAACCATGGATGGGATGTACCATTGGTACTGCAACTGAATTTACTTCTTTATGCCATTCACTTAAAGACAAACAGTAGCCATAGTTTTGGTAATCATGAAATGAACGTTCTAATCCGCGCTTTATCATAGGCCAATCATCTTGATGGCGTTTAGCTAAAGCTTCCATAATGAAGTCGCGTTCAGTTTCTGGTAGCGCAGCCAAGCAAGCACGTCCCATTGCAGTATTGTGTAGTGGAATGGTTGAGCCAATCGGGCGACGCATGGTCAAATTCGATTCTGCCTGTACTACATCTAAATACAGCATATTTAAACGGTCGCGTGTTGCCATTGCGACAGGCGCCTGAGCATACTTTGCCATTTCTTCCATATAAGGACGAGCGTGGATACGTGCAGAAATATTTGAAAGGGAAGCATAACCGAGTGCTAATACACCTGTATCTAAGGTGTATTTTGTTGAATTGGGTAATTGTTTCAAATAACCCAAAGAAACTAAGGTATTGGTAATACGTGCAATGGTAGGTTTCGGTAAACCTGTTAATTGCGACAATTCTTGGTTGCCCAAAATTTGAGTTGTAGCGGTAAAACAACGCAGAATTTCCAAGCCACGTGCAAGCGACGCAATGAATTGCGGATTATTTTCGCGATGAATATGTGAAATTGGATCAAGGCGAATTTCATCTAAATTTATTTTTTTTTCTGTTTGCTCAAGAGCAATTTCATCTTGATGATTCATGATGTTCCATTTGTTTTTTAAATCAATACACAATGTATGATAACAATAAATTTCGCTATACAAAACTTTTTGAAGCTTTAAAGCCTAAGTTTCTGCATAGCGGAACCAATAAAAATTGTAATTTCACATATTTAATGCAATTTAGCTTAGCTGTGTATTTTCAATGACCATCGCTAAACCTTGTCCAACTCCAATACATAAACTGATCACTGCATATTTTTTATTGCGGCGTTTTAACTCACGCGCCACAGTTAATGCAAGGCGTGCTCCCGAACAACCCAATGGATGACCAATCGCGATTGCACCACCATTTGGATTTACCCTTGGATCATCAAATGCAACATTTAAACCTTTCAGACAAGATAAAACTTGTGGTGCAAAGGCTTCATTAATTTCAATAATGTCCATGTCATCAAGGCTGATATTGGCACGCTTTAAGGCTTTATTAATTGCTTCAATTGGACCAGCACCCATAATACGAGGCTCAATACCCGAAGAAGCTGAAGCTAAAATTTTAGCCAGTGGTTGTAAGCCATACTTTTGTTTAACACTTTCGTTGCCAATGAGTAATGCTGCTGCGCCATCATTGACCCCAGATGCATTGCCAGCGGTGACTACACCGCCTTCAAATAAAGGTTTGAGTTTTTGTAATGCTTCAAAGTTTGATGAGGGGCGAGGATGTTCGTCTTCATCTACAATTTTCGGTGGTGCTTTACGACCTTGTGGTACTTCAATTGTCAAAATTTCATCTTTGAAGAAACCATCTTGTTTGGCTTGTTCATATTTGGCCTGAGAAGCTGCTGCAAAGCGATCTGAATCTTCACGGCTAATTCCAAAAGCTTCAGCGACATTGTCACCTGTTTCAGGCATAGAGTCATTACCATACATTTTTGTTAATGCCGGATTTGGAAAACGAGAGCCAATGGTGGTATCAAACATTTTTATATCTCGGCTATAAGCTGATTCAGCTTTGGCTAAAACATAGGGTGCACGTGACATATTTTCAACACCGCCAGCAATATATAGATTGCCTTCACCACAGTGAATTGCGCGAGCTGCATCAACAACAGCTGCTAAACCACTAGCACATAATCGATTGACAGTTTGACCAGCGACACTAACTGGCAGCTCTGCGAGTAATAAAGCATTGCGTGCTACATTTCGACAATCTTCACCCGCTTGATTGGTGCTACCCAAGATCACTTCTTCAATATCAGTGGCGTCAATACCCGTTTTTTGTACTAAAGATTTAATCACTTGTGCCACAAGATTATCTGGACGGATACTGGCAAGACTACCTGCATGGCGACCAATTGGCGTGCGTAAGCCATCGTATATATATGCATTCATAACATTCTTTCCTTGAAGTTTTTTAATCTAAAAATTTAGCGTTGATAGTTGAGTGATAGATTCAGTTTGCAGCGTCTTTGTAACCATGGACTTGGTCTATAACGTGGGTCATGACTGATACTTGAAATACGCTCGAGAACTTTTAAAATCTTTTCTTTGCCGATTACATCGCCCCATTCAATCGGGCCAAATGGATAACCAAGTCCAAGTTTCACTGCGGCATTGATATCTTCAACTATGGCAATTTTCTGTTGCGCCATATCGCAAGCCAAATTCACCACCATGGCAAGAACACGTTGTGAAACAAAGCCTAAGCTTTCTTCAATCACTATAGTTTCGGAGTTTGGCTGATTGAATAGATCCAGCGCAGCTTCAATCATTTTTGGCTGAGTCAGCAGGCTAGGCATTAAGGTGCGGCATTGCTCAAAATTACCCAACATATCAATACAAACAACTTGTTCAGGATTGACGCCTAGACGTTGTGCGCTATGTGTTGCGTCATCGCCATAATTGGCAATTAGAATTAAATCTTCATTATTGGGCTGAGCATTGAGATTAATTTGAATCCCTTTTTGTGTTAAATAAGTGCTAAGTTTTTTATGATCATCATCAAATTCTGTACTAAGCCATACTGTTTTTAAATCATGACGATGTGCTGAGTACTTAGGAATAATTGCAATCTCTTGCTTGGCTTGATCAATGTATTTATAAAATCCTTCACCTGTTTTGCGGCCTAGTTTTTTCCCAATGAGCATTTGTTGTGTTAATACATTCGGGCGATAGCGTGGCTCTTGATAATATTGGTTGTAAATTGACAGCATGACAGGATGGGAGACATCTAAGCCAGTCAGATCCAGAAGTTCAAAAGGTCCCATCTTAAAACCTAAGGATTTTTTCAAAATGAGATCGATTTCAGTAACGGATGCAACATTTTCACTCAAAATTTTAAGTGCTTCTGTTCCATATGCACGACCTGCATGATTAATAATAAATCCCGGCGTATCTTTGGTACGTACGGGGCGATGTCCCATCTTGCGTGCGAGTTCAGAGAGTTGGTCAATAATTTTAGTGTTGGTATGCAGACCTTGAATGACTTCAACTACTTTCATCAATGGCACTGGATTGAAAAAGTGATAACCAACTACTCGATCTGGTTGCTGACATTGCGCTGCAATTTCAGTAATTGAAAGGGAAGATGTATTCGACGCTAAGATACATTCTGGACGAACAATAGCTTCGAGCTGTTTCATTAAACTTTGCTTGATGTCTAATTTTTCTATAATGGCCTCAATTACCAAATCACAGATATGCAATTCCTGAATATTTTCAACAATATGTAAATTCGCTAATGATTGTTCTAAGTCGGTTTGGGAAATTTTATTTTTTTCGACCAATCTGCTTAGTGTGGTATTGAGTTTGTCATATGCTTTTTTTGCAGCATCTTGCTGAGCATCGTATAAATAAACTTGACGATTGGATTGAATTGCAATTTGCACAATCCCAATGCCCATAATGCCTGCACCAATCACACCAATGTTGTTGATTAATCTGTCCATGTTTACCTCAATAAGCTGCTGTCCACCATGTTGAAGTAGAACGAGCTAACTCAATTTATTTACCTTGAAAGTTTGGTTTGCGCTTCTCTAAAAATGCCGCCATGCCTTCTTTTTGATCTTCGGTACTAAATAGCAACTGAAAAGCTTTACGCTCAAGTGACAGTCCTGCGTTTAATGGCACATCTTCACTGAGTAATACCACTTCTTTAATTTGTTCAAGGGCAATAGCTGGCAGTTTGGCAATTTGTTGAGCCATTTTATATGCTGTATTTAAGGTCTCAGCATCGTCTGTAACTTGAGATACTAAGCCCATGGCAAACGCTTCTTCTGCGGAAACTAAACATCCTGTCATGATCATGCGCATGGCTTGAAACTTACCAACGGCACGCACTAAGCGCTGGGTGCCACCTGCACCAGGCATAATGCCGACTTTGATTTCTGGTTGACCAAATTGAGCATTTTGACCGGCAATAATTATGTCTGCATGCATGGCGAGTTCACATCCACCGCCCAGTGCAAAGCCGTTGACAGCGGCAATAATCGGCTTGGGGCAATTGGCAATCGTTTGCCAATAACGTTCAGTACGGCGTAAATACAGATCCATAGAACTGGCTTCCGCAAGCTCGGTTAAATCAGCACCCGCAGCAAAAACGTCATCACCACCTGTCAATACAATCACGCGAATATCATCATTATCCACTTGCTGAGCAACGGCTTCTGCAAGCAACTTGCGCACTTGGGTGTTCAGTGCATTTTTAGCTTCAGGACGATTGATTTTTATAATTGCAATGGAAGGCAATGCATAGTCTATTTGAACAACTGAATTTTGGTTCATTTTTCTAAAATTCCGCATAGCAAAACTTAATTTACAAAATAATTTAAGATAATTTTGCTCATTGTTCAATCAAAATACCAGTTAAAAATAAAATATTTCAGAAATAGGCTAAAATTTGTAACTAATTTTATAATTTAGAAGATTTTTAATTGTCACCACATAAAAATATTGATAATGTATTTCGCATAACGAAATTAAGTGACTATTTTGATAAATAAAGGAAGTCTAATCCTAAAAATGGACTAGGAGAAAAAATGATTCGTGATGAACAGATGTTAGAGCAGTTATTGTCGACACTACGTGATTTTGTACAAAATGAATTGCGTCCACTTGAACATGAAGTCGATGAAACTGATGCGATCCCTGAACATATAGTGCAGCAAATGCGAGAAATGGGTTTATTTGGCTTGACGATTCCAGAAGAGTTTGGCGGTCTGGGTATTACCATGGAAGAAGAGGTTCGAGTGGCATTTGAATTGGGTCATACCTCTGCTGCATTTCGTTCTTTAATTGGGACAAATAATGGTATTGGTTCAAGCGGTATTCTGATTGACGGTACAGAAGAGCAGAAACAAAAATACTTACCTCGCTATGCAAGCGGTGAAATTATTGGTTCTTTTTGTTTAACTGAACCAGATTCAGGTTCAGATGCGGCAGCGCTGAAAACTTCAGCCGTGAAAGACGGTGACTATTATGTGCTAAATGGTACGAAACGATTTATTACCAATGCACCTCGTGCACAAACTTTTACTGTTATGGCGCGTACAAATCCTGAAATTAAAGGTGCTGCAGGTATTTCAGCGTTCTTGGTTGAAGCAGGCACTGCAGGTTTGTCACTGGGTAAAATTGATAAGAAAATGGGACAGAAAGGTTCTTATACCTGTGATGTGATTTTCGATAATTGCCGTGTACATAAAGACCAATTGATTGGCGGTGTTGAAGGCATTGGCTTTAAAACTGCAATGAAAGTATTGGATAAAGGCCGCTTGCATATTGCTGCTTATAGCGCAGGTATGGCGGAACGGATGCTTGATGATGCGTTAAATTATGCCATTGAACGTAAACAATTTGGTCAACCTATTGCAAACTTTCAGTTGATCCAAGGAATGCTGGCAGACTCTAAAACTGAAATATATGCAGCCAAATGCATGGTTTTAGATGCAGCTCGTCGCCGTGATTTGGGCGAGAACATTAGTACAGAAGCGTCATGTTCAAAAATGTTTGCAACAGAAATGTGTGGCCGTGTAGCTGACCGCTGTTTACAGATTCATGGTGGTGCTGGTTATATCAGTGAATATTCTATTGAGCGTTTTTATCGTGATGTGCGCTTGTTCCGCTTGTATGAAGGCACAACCCAAATTCAGCAAATTATTATTGCACGTGACATGATTAAGTCAGCGACTGCTTAACACAATAAATGAAGGAAAAACAAAATGAAACCGACTAAATTCAACTGGAAAGATCCGTTTTTATTGGAACTGCAACTGACTGAAGAAGAGCGCATGATTCGAGACACTGCGCATGCTTACTGCCAAGAACGTTTACAACCACGTGTGCTAGAACAATTCCGTCACGAACAAACCGATGCTTCAATTTTCCGTGAAATGGGAGAACTAGGTCTACTTGGTCCAACGATTCCAGAACAGTATGGTGGTGCGGGTTTGAACTATGTGAGCTATGGTTTGGTGGCTCGTGAAATTGAATATGTAGACTCGGGTTATCGCTCAATGGCGAGTGTGCAAAGTTCACTTGTTATGGTGCCGATTAACGAATTTGGCTCTGAAGAACAAAAGCAAAAGTACCTGCCAAAACTGGCAACTGGCGAATACATCGGCTGTTTTGGTCTAACCGAACCAGACCACGGTTCAGACCCAGGCAGTATGATTACACGTGCGAAAAAAGTAGATGGTGGCTATCGTTTAACGGGCGCAAAAATGTGGATTACCAACAGCCCGATTGCGGATGTATTTGTGGTTTGGGCTAAAGAAGTTTCGCAAGAAGGCAATGTCGGTGATATTCGTGGTTTCATTTTAGAAAAAGGATGGGAAGGACTCTCTGCGCCAGCGATACACGGTAAAGTAGGGCTACGTGCTTCAATCACAGGTGAAATCGTTATGGATAATGTCTTTGTCCCAGAAGAAAATGCCTTTCCAGAAATTCGAGGTTTACGCGGTCCATTTACCTGTCTGAACAGTGCCCGTTATGGTATTGCATGGGGTGCAATGGGTGCAGCTGAGTTTTGCTGGCATACAGCCCATCAATACACGATGGATCGAAAACAGTTTGGTCGTCCATTGGCAGCGAATCAGTTGGTTCAAAAGAAACTAGCCGATATGCAAACTGAAATTGCACTGGGTCTACAGGCTGCACTGCGCTTTGGTCGTATGAAAGACGAAGGTATTGCTTCGGTCGAGGGAACTTCACTGATTAAGCGTAACAACTGTGGTAAGGCATTGGATATTGCCCGAGTTGCTCGTGACATGTTAGGTGGCAATGGTATTTCAGATGAATTTGGTGTGGCACGACATCTGGTGAATCTAGAGGTAGTGAATACCTATGAAGGCACCCATGATGTACATGCACTGATTCTTGGTCGAGCACAAACGGGTATTGCAGCATTTTGCAATTGATCAGTCCTTTTTAAGCCAAAAGCGTTCGTGGTTCTCCATTGTTAGTTGGACTAATGGAGAAGTAAACGCAATTTTAAAAAATATAAAATCTAAAAAAGGCATTACATATATTGTAGTGCCTTTTTTTATGCTTGATGAAAATGGATAAAAGCAGGAAATTGATATTTTTTTATTGGAATAAATGTATTTCACTATACGAAATAAATAAGTAATTAAAAGCTAATTTATGATTTTGATTACGGTGAAATAGAGGATTTTTTACAATTTTTAGCTATAAATATTTATATCACACCAAAATATGTAACAAAATATTGCAGATATATGGTGAATATTTAAGTTATATCCATATATAACAATAAGATAGATAGTTGAAAAGAATTTTATTTAAATTCCGTATAACGAAATATGTTAATGGATAATTGAAATTAATTTCCTTTTTGTCTATGTTGGATATATCGATTAGAAAATCATAATTCTGAATAACACAAGAAAGGATACTGGTATGAAAGGCCTAAAGGATAAAGTCATTATTGTAACTGGTGGTGCTGGTGGTATCGGCAGTGCGACTTGTAAACGCTTAGCGCAAGAAGGCGCAAAAGTTGCTGTGTTTGATATGAATATGGACACTGCACAAAAACTAGTTACAGAGATCCAAAACGCGGGTGGTAAAGCATTTGCAGTACAGTGCGACATTACCAATAAACAAGTCGTCGATCAGGCGATTGAGAAAACAGAAGCTGAGCTAGGTCCAATCGATGGTCTTGTGAACAATGCAGGTTGGGATATCTTTAAGCCATTTATTAAATCAGTACCAGAAGAGTGGGAAAAACTGATCCAAATTAACTTGGTTGGCATGTTGAATATGCACCATGCAGTGCTTAAAGGGATGGTTGAACGCAACCAAGGACGTATCGTCAATATCGCATCGGACGCAGCACGTGTAGGTTCATCTGGCGAAGCAGTCTATGCAGCGTGTAAGGGCGGTCTACTTGCATTTTCAAAAACGCTAGCACGTGAGCATTCACGCAACAATATTACTGTAAATGTAATCTGCCCAGGCCCAACGGATACCGCGCTTTTAGCAGGTGTTACGGAAGGAGCATCAAATCCTGAAAAACTTCGCGAAGCATTTACTCGTGCTATCCCGCTTGGTCGTTTAGGTCAGCCAGATGATCTTGCTTCATCTATTGCATTTTTCTTAAGTGATGATGCCAGCTTTATTACAGGACAAGTACTCAGCGTTTCAGGCGGTTTAACCATGAATGGTTAATTGAGTAGTTGCGCACGATGGAATGAAGAACATTCTGAGTCGCTCAAAAATATACAGTAAAAGTCAAATGTAGTTTTCAAGGAAAGGAAAAGATCATGAATTTTGAAGATATTTTATACGAAGTAAAAAATGGTGTTGCATGGATCACAATTAACCGCCCAGAAAAAATGAATGCTTTTCGTGGACAAACCTGTGATGAAATTATCCGTGCACTTAACAAAGCAGGCTATGACCGTCAAATTGGTGCAATTGTTCTGACAGGTGCGGGTGAAAAAGCATTCTGCACAGGCGGAGATCAATCTGCACATGATGGTAATTATGATGGTCGTGGCACGATTGGTCTGCCAATGGAAGAATTACATACGGCGATTCGTGATGTACCTAAACCAGTCATTGCACGCGTACAAGGTTATGCAATCGGTGGTGGTAACGTTTTAGCAACGATTTGTGATTTAACCATTTGTTCTGAAAATGCAATTTTTGGTCAAGTTGGTCCAAAAATGGGTTCTGTCGATCCGGGCTTTGGTACAGCTTATTTAGCACGTGTTGTGGGTGAAAAGAAAGCGCGTGAAATTTGGTATTTATGCCGTCGTTACAAAGGTCAAGAAGCGGTTGATATTGGCCTAGCTAACAAATGTGTACCAGCAGATCAGTTAGATGCAGAAGTACAAGCATGGGCAGAAGAAATTTGTGAACGTAGCCCGACTGCAATTGCGATTGCTAAACGTAGCTTCAACATGGATACCGCACATCAAGCGGGTATTGCTGGCATGGGCATGTATGCATTGAAATTGTATTACGACACAGAAGAATCGCGTGAAGGCGTAAATGCGTTGAAAGAAAAACGTAAACCTGAATTCCGTAAATTCTTTAAATAAGGAGGAACACGCTATGAGTAAAAATCCTTACATCACTGAAGATTTAGAATTCTTAGCCGAAACTGCGGAAAAATTTGCGCAAAAATATATTGCACCGGGGTTTTTAGAACGTGATCAAAGCCGAATTTTTGATCGTGATCTAGTCAAAAAAATGGGTGAAATGGGCTTTATTGCTCCAGAGCTACCAGAGCAATATGGTGGTCAAGGCATGGGATGTTTGGCGGCAGGTGTAATTCATGAAGCCGTTGCCAAAGCAGATTTAAGTTTTTCATACATCAATTTGCTTGCTTCCTTAAATGGTCAAATCTTGGCGGAACATGGTGATCCTGAAGTAGTTGAGCCTTGGTTGCGTAAATTGACAGCAGGCGAAGCTATTTTTGCCATTGGGTTAACTGAGCCTCGTGGCGGTTCAGATGCAGGAAATCTGCGTTTGAAAATAGAACGTGATGGCGATGAATACGTATTAAATGGTGAAAAGACCTCCATTTCGGCGGCTGATCAAGCAGATGCATCCGTCATCTTTGGTCGTACTGGTACGATTGAATCTGGTGCACATGGAGTAACAGCAGTTTTAGTGCCTATGGATTTACCAGGTATTACAACAACACGTTTTGACTGTCATGGGCAGCGTGCCATTGGACGAGGTTCTATTTTCTTTGACAACGTACGTGTACCTGTTAATCACCGTTTAGGTGAGGAAAATAAAGGCTTCGTTCAAGTGATGCAAGGCTTTGATTTTTCCCGTGCATTGATTGGTTTGCAAGTACTTGCAGTCGCTCGTGTGTCTTTGGACGAGGCTTGGGAATATGCGGCACAGCGTGAAGCTTTTGGTAAGCCTTTAACAGCGTTTCAAGGTGTTTCTCACCCATTGGCAGACTATGAAACCCAAGTAGAAGCAGCGCGTTTACTTTGCCTACAAACCTTGTGGCTTAAAGACAATCATTTACCGCATACGTCAGAAGCTGGCATGTGTAAATGGTGGGGGCCAAAATTAGCCTATGACGTTGTGCATCAATGTTTATTGACCTTTGGTCATGCAGGTTATGACCGCGGTGTAATGGAGCAACGTATGCGAGATGTACTCGGTTTCCAAATTGGTGATGGTACAGCACAAATTATGAAAACCATTATTGCGCGCCATAAAGCGGGTCGAAAGGCTGTTCCTGCATAAAGCAGATCGAAAAGGCGCTACATGTCTATTAGCTAAGTTAATTTTTAGCTATTAGACAACGTTTGAAAGAAAATGGCAGTCATAAAGCTTGCAGTTAAATAGTTTGAAGTAAAACGGTTGGATAATTATAAATTGGAGTTACGGAATGGATTTCGATGCGGTTCTTTTACCCCCTCGCAGGGAAAAAATGATTCAAGCAGGTTATTGGTTAAATAAAACCATCTTGCAATCATTAAATGAAGCAGTGCACCAGCATCCAGATAAAATTGGTTTGGTGAGCTATAAAACGGAAAATCAGTCTGAAACCAGCTTTACTTATCGTGAAATGCTGCATACAGCCAATCGTATTGCTTTGGGGCTAAAGCGCCTAGGTGTGCAAAAGCAAGATATCGTTTCTTGCCAATTGCCAAACTGGTGGGAATTTACACTGCTGTATATTGCTTGCCGACGTATTGGCGCTGTACTTAATCCACTAATGCCGATTTTTAGAGAGCGCGAACTTTCTTTTATGTTGAAACATACAGAAAGCAAAGTTTTTATTGTGCCTAAAATCTTCCGTAAATTTGATTATGAAAAATTAGCCAATCAGCTACAAAGTAATATACCAAGCCTTGAGCACGTTGTTGTCATTGGTGGAGAAGGTGAAAACAGCTTTGAAAAACTACTGCTCAATCATGGTTTAGACAAAGATCCGCAAATTCTCAATACACTGAATGACGTCACGATTTCTGCAGATGATATTGCTCAATTAGTCTTTACCTCAGGCACAACAGGTGAACCAAAAGGTGTAATGCATACGGCAAATACTTTATTTTCCAATATTGTGCCTTATGCGAAACGTCTGCATTTGGATAAAGATGATGTGATCTTAATGGGTTCGCCAATGGCTCATCAGACCGGCTTTATGTATGGCTTAATTATGCCTGTACTGCTGAAAGCAAAAGCCGTGCTCTTGGATGTTTGGGACGTCAATGTTGCGATTGACTTGATTCATAAGCACCAAGCGACATTTACTATGGCTTCTACGCCATTTCTAAATGATCTTTCTGAAGCGGTAATGGAGTCTCATCAATCACTTGATAGCTTGAAATTATTTTTATGTGCTGGAGCGCCAATTCCAAGTACTTTGGTACAAAAAGCGCGTCAAAACATGGGGGTTAAGGTTATATCTGCTTGGGGTATGACTGAGTGCGGTGCTGTGACCATGACCTGTCCAGAAGATGATGACGAACGCTCATTCAATACCGATGGTCTGCCATTGCCCGGAGTTGAAGTGAAAATTGTTGGTGATGACGGTGAAACACTTGCACCTATGCATTCTGGCACACTGATGATTCGTTGCTGTTCAAATTTTGGCGGATATTTAAAACGTCCACATCTGAATGAAACCAATGCAGAGGATTGGTTTGATACAGGTGATATTGCCTATCAGGATGAGCAAGGTTATATCCGCATTGCAGGTCGTAAAAAAGACGTCATTATCCGTGGTGGGGAGAATATCCCAGTCGCTGAAGTGGAATCATTAATTTATTTACATCCTGAGATTGCAACTGTTGCTTTGGTGCCATATCCAGATGAACGTATGGGTGAAAAAGCTTGTGCAGTTGTGAAATTGAAAAATCCAGAGTATGAGCTGACATTGCCAGCACTGTTGGAATTTTTGAAGACGCACAAATTGGCCAATCAATATTTACCAGAACGTTTAGAAGTTTGGGATGAGCTTCCAATGACGCCATCAGGCAAAATTCAAAAATTCAAAATTCGTGAATTATTGGCGAATTAATACTTAAAAAGATGTATGGAAAAACCCGAACATTGCCATTCGATAAATAATTGTAGTGAGTTTATCAATAGCTTTTTTCAGACTGAAAACGTGGGTATTTGAAATTAATCATTTGGGGAAAAAAAGGATTTTTACCATGAAAAAAAATGTACAGTTTTTTGCTAAAAGCACACTCACATTGTCAATGTTGGTTTTGACATCAATGACACATGCAGAGTTGAGTTTGCAACAGCAAGTTGATCAATTGCAGCAACAGGTTCAAGCCTTGCAAGAGTTAGTACAGCAACAGCAAAAAGTTTATGATCAAAAATTAAATGAGCAGAAAATAGCAACTGCACCAGTAGTGGTTGAAAGTGTCACACCACAAAAGGTACCGTCACCTGTACTACAACATACGACAAAAGGTGGCGCTGAGTTTGAATTGTACGGTAATGTTCGTGCGGACATGAGTTATCAAATGAAAGGTCCAAGCACCATGTATAACCTGATTAGTGCAGTACCTCTTGAAGGCTCTGCTGATGAGCGTAAAAATTCAGACAAATTCCAAAGTACATTAAATGCCACGCGTTTCGGCTTTAATTTTAAAACACCACAGCTAGGTAATCATGCTGTGGGTGGCAAAGTGGAAATGGACTTTTTTGGTGGCGCGGGTCGCGATACCTTCCGTATACGTCATGCTTATATGACTTATGATCAATGGTTATTGGGTCAAACTTGGTCAAACTTTAACGCTGTTGAATATTATCCAGAAACGGTGGATGCATCACTTTCTGTGGGTGGCTCACTGACTCGTGTACCACAAATTAAATATTCGGTTCCTGTAAATCCAAATTTAAATTTGGCATTTAGCTTAGAGGACTCTAAAGCAGAAACGGTAACGCGTACAGGTACTCAGAATTTTACAACAGACCCAGATGCAAAATTAAAACTGCCGTCAGCGACGGGGCGTATTAATTATAAGTTTGATAATGGTTCAGCCATTTCAGGGCGTACTTTTGTCACGCAAAAAGCGACAAACCATGCAGGAGATGATGATTTCTTGGCATGGGGTGTTGGGCTAGGTGGTAAATATCAAGCTACAGAAAATACACTTGTTCGTGTTGACTATAACCACATAAAAGGCGATACCAAAAATCTACTTTGGTCAAATATGGCATATGTGTTTGATGATAATAATAAAATGCGCGCTAATCAGTTTGATGCGATTACTGTAGGTTTAACTCAAAAACTCACACCTAAAATCCGTTCGACATTAGGTTTTGGTTATATGAAAGCTGATGATAACAATGCTTTCTCTCGTCTTGTACATAATGATGAAACCCAAAATGCTGAGTTAAAAGAGGGCTGGATTAACATATTCTATAACCCAGTGAAACCAGTCAATTTCGGTCTGGAATATATGTATGGTGAGCGAAAAACCTTCAACGACAAGACAGGAATAGATAACCGACTTAATTTCACAGCAATTTATGATTTCTAGTAGGTTTTTTATTCATTAAATAATCCATCTTGCCATAAATCTTATAAGTTTGAGGCTTATATCTAATTTATGGCAGGGTAGATATATCAATGAGCTTGCAATATACAATTGCTGAAAAGAATTCCTATAAAAATATTGTGGTTTATTCATGATGAATTTAGATAAACAGCAAAAACATTTGATCAATATTCATTATATTTTAGAGGTAGCAGAACAAATCATCATTGATAATGAACACGAACTTGTGATTTCAGATCTTGCCGAACAAGTGAATATGGCAAAAGGTACTGTATATAAATATATTAAAAGCAAAAATCAGTTATATCTTGAAATATTGATAAAAAATGAAAAAAGATTGCTAGAAATCTCCATGCAACATGATGGGGATATGCATAACTATTTGTCTAAATATATGAAATTTCATTTGGATGATGCCCTACGAACAATTAAATTCCACCATTTGGAAGAAAGAATCACCAATAAAGAAAAAAATCTGAAAGCATTATTTCAAGAACTATATGTGATACGTGAAAAAAGGATTTTGGCAATTCGAAGCATTGCAATGTCGCATCTAAAATTTAGAAAAAGTGTATTCTCAGTCAGTGAGTATTTTTCTTATATTTGGAGTATTACCTACGGTATTGCTCTGCTTCTAAATTCAAATAGTTGTAAGCAATCTGTACTAGACAAAGAAAAACTAATAAATTTTCATATCGATCAATTAATAAATATTTAATACTGAACTTTGTAGATGTTTTTTACAAACAGTTTTTTAGCACTCACTGGCTTTGTTGCACAAAGATTTAAAAGTTAAATTTACCCTGATCTACTCAAATTTAAGTGACAACTCGGGTATGAGCTTGGCCTAATTCCGTAAATTTATTTAAGACTGCTATGCGAGCATGAATCTCAATGACTTGGCTGTCAAAATTTATGGGACTGAGTTTATCGCATAATAACTTGATGCAATGTAGCTTGGTTTCGACCAAACTTCGACTATGATAACCTGACCATTTTTTCCATAATGTCCTGCCTGAGAAGCACTGCTTCGCAAGATTAACTGTTCGAAGTAATTCATTTCGCTCAAGCGAACTAGTCTTTATATCTTTCCATGGTTTCGCATTTTTTCTAGGTGGAATCACCGCATGCCCTTGCCGATCTGCAATGACCTGACGGCATTGCTTGGTGTCATAAGCTCCATCAGTATAATAAGTATAGAACGTTTGAGCTTACTAAAGTTTATTACTTTATTTCGGGCAGGAGCATTATGTAACATATATGAAGTTATTTTCTCGCATACTTTATTTAACTTATGTTCACCTAAAATCTAGTTCATAAATAATTTCTAGTGAAATTAAAATAAAAACAAAAACTTATATGATTGTTTTGAATTAAATATTAAAGTTGGTTCATGAACTAGTGCTGTAGGCTAATTTTAATCGATAGTAAATCGGTGAGATTCATACTCAAAAACCATTTTTATTATAAAAATATTATGAGTAAAATTCCTCCAAGAATAATCCGATACCAAGCGAAGACTCTCAGTGAATGTTTCTCTACAAATTTGACTAAAGCTTTGACCACAACCAGTGCAGCCATAAATGCGGCCACAAAGCCTAAGGCTATGTTCATCATATTATCTGCATTTAATAAAGAAGCATTGCGAATTAAGTCATATGACGCAGCCCCCAACATTGTTGGCATAGCAAGAAAAAAAGAAAATTCTGTAGCAGCTTTACGTGATAAACCTGAGAGCATACCGCCAATTATCGTTGCTCCTGAACGAGAAGTGCCTGGAATCATTGCAAGGCATTGAGCAAAACCGACAAGAATAGCTTGTTTTATACTAATGTCAGTGGCTTCGAGTGTTTTTGGTTCAAACTTTCTATCTTCTACAGAAAAGATAATTAACCCGCCAATAATAAGTGCGAAAGCTACGACGAGTGGGCTAAACAGCACCTGTTTGATGAAATCGACGGCTAATATACCGATGAAAACAGCGGGAAGAAAAGCAATAAAAACATTGATGGCAAAACATCTGGCATGAGTATCACTAGAGGAAAAGCCTTTTACTAAGTCGATTATCTTTTGACGGTAAAGCCAACAAACAGCAAGAATAGCACCTAGCTGAATGACGACTTCAAATGCACGGCCTGAGTCGGATTGAAAATCTATTAAATGCCCAAAAAGAATTAAATGACCAGTACTTGAAATTGGCAAAAATTCAGTTAAACCCTCAATCAGACCTAAAAATAATGCTTTTAGAAGTTCTAAATTTTCCATAAGTAAAAATAATCATCAATGGTCGGAATCTTTTAAGGTATTTCAAACTTTATATAAATGTATAAATGCAAATTTTTACGCAAATTTTACGCTTCATGCATATTTCTGAATAGAGATTTTACGGGCGTCTTTTAGATACTAAATCATGGAAATTTATCCATGCTTAGGATGGAAAAGATGAGTGCTAAATTCATAGCGCATCAAAAAATGCCGTATCACAACAATTGCGCCATACATGAGGCGATACATCTTAGAGAGATTAAAAAAAGCGTATTTGCTCTCCATTTTAAGGGGAGTAAAAACGGATGTTAGTATTTATTCTACTCATCATGATCGTTGTTGCTCTTGCTTATCCGCTTGGTAAATATTTAGCAGCCGTCATGCAAAATAAAAAAATGCGGATAGATCCACTTTTCAATTGGGTTGAAAAGCCGATTTATGCGGTGTTGGGGACTAACCCTAAATTAGGTATGAGTGTGAAAACGTATGCTCTTAGTTTTGTACTGAGTTGCATGGTGTTGGGTGGCTTTACTTGGGTTTTATTTATGACTCAAGCGAACTTGCCGCTGAACCCCAATCAGGCCCCAAATATGTCGTGGGATTTAGCCCTTCACACTATGATTTCGTTTTTAACCAATACAAATCAGCAGCATTATTCCGGACAGGCTCAGTTGTCGTACTTGTCACAAATGGTGGGGATTGTTGGTCTGCAAATCATTACTCCCATGATGGGGCTAGCAATGGTTGTTGCTACGGTTCGCGCATTATTTTATAAGCAATACGATCCGCTGAATATTGAAAAAAACACAACTTCGGGGACTCCATTACAAGATGTGAATGTCGGTAATTATTGGGCAGATGTCATTCGTCCAACCTTCAGATTTTTAATACCGCTATGCATGGTATGGTCACTTCTACTGACTAGCCAAGGTGTTCCATCAACATTTCAAGGCGGCCCAGAAGTTCAAGTTCTAGACCAAACTGCAGAATTACATACGCAAAAAATTCCATTGGGGCCAGTAGCACCAATGGTTGCAGTTAAGCAATTAGGAAGTAATGGTGGGGGCTGGTATGGACCTAATAGCAGCGTGCCTTTAGAGAATCCAACGCCATTATCTAATTTCCTAGAAATGTTGGCTATTTTACTCATTCCAGTTTCAGTTATTTTTATGTTGGGCTTTTTTACCAGGCGCAAAAAATTTGCAGTCTTCGTTTTTGCTTCAATGCTGCTGATGTCAATCATTTCTGCCAGCAGTGCAATTTGGTCTGAAAGTATTTCTACAACAGCAACACAGCTGTATGCAATGGAAGGTAAGGAAGTACGTTTTGGTGAAGCTTCTTCTGCGCTATGGTCAGCATTAACTACACAGGTGAATAATGGCTCAGTCAATATGATGCATGATTCTTCTGCACCGCTCACTGGATTAATCGCATTAGCAAATATGCTGATTAATGCTATTTGGGGCGGGATTGGCTGCGGGTTACAGCAATTTATCATTTATCTATTTTTAGCTGTGTTTATTGCAGGTTTGATGATTGGTCGTACACCTGAACTATTTGGTCGGAAAATTGAAGCTGGGGAAATTAAGCTACTTGCTGTGGTGATTTTAATTCAACCGATTACAATTTTAACACTTACCGCTGTCACGCTGTATTTCCCTGCATTAACAGGCAATAGCAATCCTCAATATCATGCTGTTTCACAGGTGCTGTATGAATATGTTTCGGCATTTGCCAATAACGGCTCAGGTTTTGAAGGTCTGGCTGATAATACAATTTGGTGGAATTTAAGTACCAGTTTAGCTCTAGTCTTGGGCCGGTTTCCAACATTGATTATTCCTCTTTTCATTGCTGCACGCTTAGCTTCGAAACGTCAAGCTCCTGAAAGCAGTGGCAGCTTAAAAGTGGAAACTCCGACTTTTGCACTCACGTTGATTGCCATTGTGGTGATGTTGACGCTCTTGCAATTCATGCCTGTACTGGTTTTAGGGCCTATCGCAGACCATTTGTTGTTGGTTAAAGCTTAAGGGTGAAAAATATGAATCATTCAAAACAATCAATTAACGCTGTTCAAAATATGCTGTTACCAACAGTACCAAAGCAAAATCAATCAACATTGTTCCAAGCAGAAGCATGGAAAAATGCTTGTATTAAACTGTTGCCGCAGCATGTCATTAAGAACCCTGTGATGGCGATTGTATGGCTAGGAACACTGATTACGCTGGTGTGCACACTTTTGGGAAAAGCAGACTTAATGTTTGGCATTCTAGTCACAGCCATTTTATTTATTACTGTGCTATTTGCGAATTATGCAGAAGCTGTGGCAGAAGCCAAAGGTCGGGGACAGGCTTCCTCTTTAAGACAAGCACGCCAGAATTTAACGGCACGTCGAATTAAAGATAAAGAAGATGCGGATGGTGAACAAATCGCAGCGACGCTCTTAAAAATGTATGATTTGATTGAAGTTCGTGCGGGTGAGTTGATTCCTGCTGATGGTGAAATTATTCATGGTTTTGCAACCATTAATGAAGCTGCAGTTACAGGAGAGTCAGCACCTGTTTTACGTGAAGCGGGAACTGATAAATCAGGTGTGATTGGTGGCACTAAAGTATTGACGGATCGAATAATCGTGCAAGTCACAGCTGAAACAGGAAATAGCTTTCTTGACCGTATGATTGCTTTGGTAGAAGGCTCAAACCGTCAAAAAACACCGAATGAAATTGCTTTAGGTATTTTACTTACAGTGATGACAGTGACTTTCATTGCAGTTGTTTTAAGTTTGCCAATGATTGGACATTTCTTAAATATCGAAATTAATCCAATTCTACTGGTCGCTTTATTGGTTTGTTTAATTCCAACCACCATTGGCGGTTTGCTTCCTGCTATTGGTATAGCTGGGATGAACCGTGCTTTAAAAGCCAATGTCATTGCTAAATCAGGTAAAGCGGTTGAAGTTGCTGGTGATGTAGATGTACTGCTTTTGGATAAAACCGGCACGATTACTTATGGTGACCGCCAAGCAACTGCATTTTATCCGCTCGCTGGTGTCACGGAATCAGAACTTTGCCAAGCTGCAGTGCTTACTTCATTGGCAGATCCAACGCCTGAAGGTAAGTCGGTGGTAGTTCTAGCAAAAGAATATGGACAGCATGTCGATACGCCTGAGCAAGCAGAATTTATTAATTTTGATGCTTCAACTCGAATCTCTGGGATTAACTTAAAAGATGGTCATCAAATTCGTAAGGGTGCATTGGATGCCATACTGAAATTTTCATCACAAAATCTTGAGAATCAACTTGAGTTGAAAACCCGCGTTGAACAAGTTGCTTCTAAGGGTGCAACACCACTTGTGGTCGCAAAAGATCGGAATATTTTAGGTGTCATTGAACTTTCGGATGTGATTAAGAAAGGGATTAAGGAAAAGTTTGCGCGCTTACGTGAAATAGGCATTAAAACAGTCATGGTGACGGGTGATAATCCACTTACGGCTGCTGCTATTGCTGCCGAAGCAGGCGTAGATGACTACATTGCTGAAGCAAAACCAGAAGATAAGCTCAGCTGTATTCGTGCGGAACAAAACAAAGGGCATCTAGTGGCAATGGTCGGAGATGGTACCAACGATGCTCCTGCTTTGGCTCAAGCTGATATTGGTTTAGCGATGAACTCAGGTACGCAGGCGGCTAAAGAGGCTGGTAATATGGTCGATTTAGACTCCGATCCAACGAAGCTTTTATCTGTAGTGGAAATTGGTAAGCAGCAGCTGATTACACGCGGTGCATTAACCACATTTTCTTTGGCAAATGACGTATCAAAATACTTTGCCATTTTACCTGCATTATTTGTCGCGGCTATTCCACAAATGGGTGTGCTGAATGTGATGCAATTGAGCAGTTCTGAAAGCGCCATCCTTTCAGCTCTGATTTTTAACGCAATTATTATTCCTTTACTTATTCCAATTGCCTTACGTGGAGTCAAATTTAAGCCATCAACGGCAACTCAATTGCTGCGCCGTAATATGCTGATTTATGGTGTCGGTGGTGTGTTGTTACCCTTTGTTGCCATTAAAGCGATTGATCTGATGATTAGTCCATTGTTATCACATTGAACTGATGAGGAGAATAAAAATGAATATTGAAAACCATCAAGAAAATGAGCAATTGAATAGTATATCGATGGCTGGATTAGGTTTAATACGTGCATCCATTGGCTTAACAGCTGTGACCTTAGCTATTTGCGGCTTTGCATATAGCTCGGTTGCAGCAGGTTTAGGGCAGGTCATTTTTCCGCATCAAGCCAATGGCAGTTTGATTGTACAGAATGGTGAGGTCATTGGGTCAAGTTTGGTTGCACAACCTTTTATTCAAGCAAAGTATTTTCAACCACGGCCGTCCGCGTCAAATTATGACCCTATGGCCATGGCAGGAAGTAATTTGGCACGAACAAATCCAGCATTACATGAAATGATGGATGAGCGTTTAAATAAAATTGTGGCACAAGAGCGCGTTGAAAAATCTCAAATCCCTGCAGATCTGGTAACAGCATCGGGCAGCGGTATCGATCCTGAAATTAGTCTGCAGGCCGCCTTAATTCAGATCAATCGAATTGCAGCTGCAAGAGGAATGTCAGTACAAAAGGTGGAGAAATTAGTACTGGAAAGAAGTATTCAGCCTAGTTTCGGAATATTAGGGCAGACACGTGTGAATGTGCTTGAAATAAACATTGCTTTAGATCAGGCTAAAAAGCGATTTAATAAAATGGAAGGAAGAGGAGAATTATCCTCTTCCTTCTAGAAAGGGCATAAGTCTAAGATATTTATAAAAGTTATAAATTTATGGATAAGAGTAATACAAGTAAAGCTGATGTTTTTTTACAGCATACTCAACGTTTTCAATCTGGACGTTTGACCATATTTTTAGGGGCTGCTCCGGGCGTTGGAAAAACTTTCGCTATGCTTGTCCGTGCCCATGAATTGGCTTTACAAGGCAGTGACATAGCGATTGCTTATGTAGAAACACATGGCCGAACTGAAACTGAAAACTTAGTGGCCGGTTTAACTTTGATTCCGCGTAAAATTATTCAATATCAAGAGCACCAGCTTGAGGAAATGGATTTAGATGCGGTACTAGACAAGAAGCCAAATATTGTTCTTGTTGATGAATTCGCTCATACCAACGTACCCGGCAGCCGTCATGAAAAGCGCTGGCAAGATATCAATGAACTTTTAGATGCCGGTATTGATGTTTTTACGACAATGAATATTCAGCACTTAGAAAGTTTGAATGATATTGTTTTTCAAATTACAGGTATCCGTGTTAAAGAAACAGTGCCTGATCGGGTCTTTGAACGTATTCGAGATATTCGTTTAATTGATTTGCCTGTCAATGAATTGCTAGAGCGTTTGAAGCAAGGAAAAGTGTATGTACCAGAACAGGCAGAACAAGCTTTACAGCGATTTTTTAATGTCGCTAATTTAACTGCTTTACGTGAACTAGCGATGCAAACAGTTGCTGGTTATGTAGATACAGATGTTCGGGAAAATTTTGCAATTCAAGGGCAAGCGGCTATTCCGCTTAAAAACCATGTTTTGATTATGATAGATGGTTTAGGAAACTCTGAAGCATTGGTACGAGCAGGATGTCGTATTGCCGAGCAACGGATGGCTGCATGGACTGTCGTTACGTTTTCTAAAGATTCTCAGATTCTACCGAAACAAGCTAATCGTCAAAGCCGAGAAATCGAAATTGCATTGAATATGACTCGGCAAATGGGGGGTATGACGGAAACGCTATACGGTAAGCAGCATGTGAAAACTCTTTTTGAGTATGTTATTGAGCATGGAATTTCTACTTTGGTTTTATCTCAGCCGAAGAAAGAAATCTTTAACTTAGCTTTGAAAGCGAATTTCGTTGATCAGTTAATCAAACTTCAGCCACGATTCGAGCTGAGTATTGTTCCTGTTTTATCGCCAAAAAATATTGCTGTTTCAGATAATATAGCCTCAGACAGTAGACGAAATTATTTAACACTGAGCGAAATATCCTACGTACTTGTTACAACAGTGATCAGCATTCTGATCGCAAGCCTAAGTGAAACCTATTTGGGCATTGACGATATTTCAGTTATTTTTATTACTGCTGTGGTATTTGTCGCATCAAAAACAAGAATGCTGGCTGCGGTATTTTCTGCAATTTTATTTTTTTTAGCCTACAACTTCTTTTTTATCAGTCCCAAATTTACATTGGAAATTTCAGCTCATCAAGGTGTGATTACGGTGCTGGCTTTTTTAGGCGCTGCTTTAATTGCAAGTAAGCTGGCATCTAAATTAAAAGAGCAGGTTACAGCGCTAAAAGCATCAAATAGTTATAACAGTATTATGCAAGAACTAGGACAAAAGCTTTCTACTGCAGTAGATTTACAGCAGGTTCAAGATATTGCAATGCATTGTTTAAACAAAAACCTAAATGCAGATGTTTGGATTTATTCACCAGAAACTGAACAGGAAAATCAAAACTTAGAAAAGATGAGTGCAAAGGAACAAATTTCTGCAAATTGGACTTTTAAAAATCATCAGGCTTCAGGCCGGTTTACTCAAACACTGATGGAAAATGCTTGGTGGTTTTTACCGCTATTGGCCTCAAAGCAATGCGTAGGCGTCATTGGGCTAAAATTTCCATCGCAGCAACGGCTTTTAACGTCTGAACAAAAACAATTAGCAGAGGTGATGGTTGAATATATAGCCCAAGCTATTTGGCGTACTCAATTAACCAAAGCACTTGAAATTGCGAATGTGAGTTCAGAAACAGAAAGATTACGTTCAGCATTATTATCTTCAGTTTCACATGACTTACGTTCACCCTTAGCATCGATCATTGGTGCTGCTGATACCTTAAGTAATTATCGGCATTCTATGGACGAAACGGATCAAAATAGTTTACTTGAGGCGATTCATTTAGAAGGTGAACGATTAGACCGCTATATACAAAATTTATTGGATATGACTCGTTTGGGACATGATGGTCTAAGACTGGCACGAGATTGGATTGGTGTCGATGAACTCGTTGGTTCAGCGGTACGCAGGTTACAACGTTATATGCCGCAAGCTTTAGTTGAGGTACATTTACCTAATGATCCGTTAAATTTGTATGTACATGCTGCACTCATTGAACAAGCTATTTTTAATGTATTGGAAAATGCCGCTAAGTTTTCACCTGAAAATAAACCGATTTCAATTCAAGTTTCTAGGTTAAAAGAAAATGAAATGGAAATAACGATTTCTGATCAGGGGCAGGGGATTCCTGAAAATGAGCGTGATCGTATTTTTGATATGTTCTATACAATGGAACGAGGTGATCGTGGACAACACGGTACCGGATTGGGCTTGAGTATTGTTAAGGCCATTATTGGTGCACACATGGGGACTATTTCTGCTTCGTCTCTAAGTCATAATCAAGGTACATGTATTCGCATGCAGCTTCCAATTAATCCATTACTGTAAGGTTTTCACCTGAGGAAAAATGAATGGCTGAACTCAATCCATCTACTAGTGCTATCGCTACAGTCTTAATCATAGATGATGAGACACAAATACGAAAATTTCTTGATATAGCATTGCGTGCACAAGGTTATAAAGTTATTCAAGCTGAAAATGGCCAGCAAGGTTTAGGTGAGTTAGCCTTGCATGGTGCTGATTTAGTTATTTTAGATTTGGGCTTGCCTGATTTGGATGGTTTTGAAGTTTTAACGGAATTGCGAAATTGGTCTCATGTACCAGTAATTGTTCTTTCTGTCCGTTCTGATGAAAATGAAAAAGTAAAACTTTTGGATTCAGGCGCAAATGATTATGTGACGAAGCCATTTAGTATTCAGGAGCTCTTGGCAAGAATTCGTGTTCTACTTCGGCAGACTCAGTTAAGTGTGGTTGAAAGCGTAATTTTTGATGATGGCTACTTGAAAATTGACTTTGCTCAACGTCAAGTCTATTTGCAGGGGAGTTTGATTGCTTTGACGCGTAAAGAATATCAACTATTAACGTTGCTTGCACAGCATAAAGGACAACTGATAACCCAGCCACAGATACTCAAGGAACTATGGGGTGCAACGCATCAGGAAGATACGCACTATTTAAGAATTTTGGTTGCCAAATTACGTGCTAAATTAAATGATAATGCAGTTCATCCTAAATATATTTTGACAGAACCTGGTGTAGGATTGAGATTCTTGAATATAAATATTTTTGTATAATAAAAGAATAATTAAATTGATATTGGTCATCAACTCAGTGTATCAAATACACGATTTATGACATCGACATGCAATCAACCTGAAAATATCCAGGGTAAGTATGCGTTATGCTCGATGTTCATTGGTGTTGGTCAGGGTATTGCTTTGATTGTTAAACGAATTGAATAGATTTAGTTTTATTACTCATACCTAAGAGAAAATAGATAGAAGTGAATTTTAAGTAAATTCACTTCTAATATCTAAAAGAAATTGACAAAGGACTGTAAGAAAACTAGTGTATATCAATATTAATGAAGTAAATGACACATGTTATTTATTTAACTTGTGTTTACCTAAAATCTAATTCACAATTAAATTTATGTTAAATAAACAATAAATTTAATTACTTAGAGAATTAAAATTATAACTTATAAAATATTTTGTTCATGAACCTAGCGATGAATACACATTTTTCCTACTAAAAAAGCCTTTATAAATATTAAAGACTCAAACTTTAGGATTTAGACGTATTTAAATGTATTAAAAAGGAGCTAAACAGCTCCTTTCTTAATGAATCGTTAAACTTGTGCTTTAGATTTGAACTTGGACTTAATCCAATGATGTAAATCATCAACATAAGTAAAGATTACAGGAATCACCACAAGGCTTAACACGGTAGAAGTAATTAAACCACCAATCACAACAACCGCTGTTGGCTGTCTAAAGCTTGGTTCAGCGCCAAGCCCTAAAGCATTCGGCATCATGCCGGCAGCCATTGCAATTGTGGTCATAATGATTGGGCGGGCACGTTTAGAACAGGCATCCATTACGGCAGCATAACGACTAAGACCGTGTTCATTACGGGCGATAATGGTGTAATCCACCAAGAGAATGGAGTTTTTCGTCACGATCCCCATCAGCATCAGAATACCGATGACTACAGGCATTGAATACGGCATGCTGCAGATATACAGCGCAACAAATGCACCGCCCAAAGCCAACGGCAAAGCAGACAAGATTGTTCCCGGCTGTAAAAAGTCATGGAATAGAAGCACAAGTACAGCATAAATGCAGACAATGCCGATAAACATTGCTAAACCAAAGCTGGTAAACATTTCTGACATGTTTTGCAGCTCACCTTGCTGAATCTGTTTCACGCCTTGAGGCAAGTTTTTCATTGCTTCAAGCTGCATCACTTGGTTTTGTACTTCACCAATACTTAAACCATTTAGTTCAATAGACAATGTGACATTACGCATACGGTCCATACGGCTAATTTGAGTAGGACCTCCCTGAATTTGAATATCTGCGATACTTCCTAAACTGACTGAACCATTGCTTCCTTGCACACGTACTGCAGCAATAGACGATAAATCATTACGTACAGATGGGTCTAAACGGACACGAATTGCAATTTGGCGCTGGTCTAAGTTCAATTTTGGCAAGGTTGTTGAGTATCCACCGTATGTTGCATAACGAATGGCATCGGAGAGTGCTTCAGATGTAACGCCTAGCTGTGCAGCCTTGGCAAAATCTGGCGTGATTTGGACTTCAGGCTGTTCAATGGCAGCACTAGAACTGACATTACCAATGCCTTTTAAACCGCGCATTTGCACTTCAAGGTTGTTGGCTGTCTCAGTTAGTAAATCTGCATTGTCGCTGGCTAAGGTTATGTCGAGTTTTTCGCCGGTATTGCCACCGCCAACACTGATTTTAACGCCAGCCAAAGGTTTTAATTTTTCACGAATATCTTGCTCAACTGCGCTTTGACGGGTATCGCGCTCATCATACGGCGTCAGTTCTACTGTTAATGTTGCTGAGGCCACATCAGCAGTAGAAGAGCTGTCCATGCCAGAACCGCTTGAAGCTGTGCCGACAGAACTGAAAACTTGTTTTACATTTGGATTTTGCTGGATGATTTTACTGGCTTCTTCAGCAGCCTTCGCTGTTTGATCTAATGTAGAGCCTGGAGGCAGCTCAACGGTAACAGTAGTCTGCGATTGGTCCTGTGCAGGCATAAAGGTGACGCTGTTTTGCATACCAATAAATAGCGTCACAAAAAAGAATGCAGATGCACCGAGTATCGTGGTTTTTCTGTGATTTAAAGTGAAATTCACGATGGCTTTATAGTGTCGCATAACCCAGCCATCCGGCTGTTTTTTGGTTTCATCCTTCTTATTTTTGGGTTTCAGCATATATGCTGCCATCATTGGTGTCAGCAGTCTGGCAACCAATAAAGAAAATAAAATCGCAACCGAAGCGGTAATACCGAATTGCTTAAACACTAGTCCTGCAATACCGCCCATAAATGCGGTTGGAAGGAAAATCGCGACAAGCGTCAGTGAGGTTGCAACCACCGCAAGACCAATTTCATCTGCAGCCTCCATGGCTGCTTGATACGGTGTTTTGCCTTGCTCCAAATGTCGCTCAATGTTTTCGACTTCTACAATCGCATCATCGACCAAAATCCCGACGACTAAAGACAGCGCCAACAGGGTAATGACATTCAGTGAATAACCGAGATAATACATCACCCCAAAGGCTGGAATAATCGATAAGGGCAGAGCCACAGCTGAAATAAACGTGGTGCGCCAGTTTTTAAGGAAGATAAAGACCACGATAATTGCAAGCAATGCACCTTCGTACAGCATGGTCATCGAGCCATCATAGTTGTCTTGAATGGAATCAACTTTGTTGCTGATTTCTTCAATTTTAACGGCCGGATTTTTTTGTTGAAATGCTGATACTGCTTCACGGACATGCTTGACGACTTCTACATCTGAATAGCCTTTTGAGCGTTCAACCTGAAAACCAATAATTGGTTTGCCATTCAAATAAGCACGAGTAGTACGTTCAGCTGTGGTATCGTGAATTTGTGCAACTTGATCTAAACGTACATAGCGGCCATCTTGCAGCGGTATAGAAATTTTACGTATATCATCTGCCGTTTTTACTGTTGCTAGGGTACGGATGGATTGGCGTTCACCGCCAACGCGTCCTTGACCGCCAGAGGCTTCTTGCTGCACAGCTTTAAGCTGTTTAGAGACATCTGAAGGCATTACATCTAAACCCGCCATGAGCGTCGGATTTAAGTCAATTTGTACTTCACGGTCTACACCGCCAACACGTGAGACACTATTAACGCCATTGGCTGCCATAATGGCATTGCTGACGTCATTATCAACAAACCAAGACAGGTCTTGCTCATCTAAATTGTCTGAAGTAATGCTATAGGTCAGTAAGCTAGAGCCTGCCGCAGTCACTTTAGACACTGTGGGTGAGTTCATGCTTGCGGGCAAATCTGCTTTCGCTCCGTCAACTGCATTGCGGACTTCAGACAAAGCGACTTCTACATCTTTTTCCAATTCAAAACTCACGGAAATATTTACAGAACCGTCAGTAATGGTTGTGGTGATGTGATCAAGCTTGGTCAGTGAAGTGAGTTTGTCTTCAATTTTACGTGCAACTTCAGTTTCAAGCTGCTCAGATGCTGCACCTTCTAGACTGGCGCTGACGGTAATGGTGGGCAAATCCATGTCGGGCATATCTTGAATGCCCAACTTCATAAACCCGTAAAGCCCCATAATCGTCAGCATTATAAATAGGACGATCGCTGGGATGGGGTTTTTAATAGACAGGGAGGAAATGTTCATTCATTCACTCCATGCTGTGTATTTTGTACGGTCGTTTTCTGTGCAATTTTGACGGTCATACCATCAGTGAGAAATGCACCGCCAGTTTCAACAATCTTTAAATTGCTTGCTAGTGGGCTTACAATTTCCACATAGCCGTCCATACGGCGTGCGGTTTCAACCACTTGACTGTTGGCAATGTTTTTATCATTGACCACATAAATATATGAACGACCGTCACGCATCACAATTGCGGTTTGAGGCAGCACGTATGCTTTATCTTGACCAATAGTAATTTTGCCGTCTACAAAAGTACCAACATTGGCCGTTTTACTGCCTTTTAAAGTCACATATACAATGCTGCGCGCCGTATCAGTGGATACGGAAGGGCTGACTGTTCGAACTGTACCAGTTAGTTTGGTTTGATCTGGCAGTGTTACTTCTGCAAGATCCCCCGCTTTGATTAAATGTGACTGTGATGCATCTACCTCTGCACGCCATTCAATCACGCCATTTTTAATCATGTGATACAGCTCAGTACCAGCACTTACTACATTACCGACCACACCTTGCTTGCTGTAAATAATTCCGCTTGCAGGTGCTTTAATAGCGGTTTGACTGATTTTAAGCTGAATCATATCTAACTCAGCTTTCGCAGCATCTAAGTTTGCTTTTGCAACATCTTGATTAATTTTATATTCTTCAATTTGCTGTGCAGATAAGGCTCCGCTTTGCCCGACAATTGCTGCACGACGTACGTCTGAAGCTGCTTTTTCTAAATTCACTTGCGCTTGTGTCACCGCCGCTTTTTGTTTTGCTAATTCCTTCTTCAAATTTTCATCAGACAATTTTGCTAAAAGCTGACCTTGTTTAACTGAAGTGCCGACGTTGTAATATAAGTCTGAGAGCCGGTAACCGCTAATTTCAGGACTGATAATAATTTCTTCGTAGGGTGCAATTAAACCGGTCACAAAAAATTCTTGAGGCCAAATTTGTTGACTTAAATTGACGATATTAACTGTCATGGATGCTTGCTGCTCGGCATTTTCAGCTTTGTGTTCAGATTTTTTGTCTTCTTTCTTATTGAATGTTAAGGCAATGACCAAGCAAATAATGATCAGGGCACCGATCAAAATGGCCATTTTTTTAGAGATTTTCATTGAATTTCACCATTTTGAGCGATATGTACTGACGTTTGTGATGGCGTGAATGTGCCGCCTAAGGCTTTATACAAGCTGATCCAGCTCTGAGTATGCTGCTGCTGAATGTTCACCACACTGATTTGCGCATTGAGAGCTGAACGACGTGCAGCTTCTAAATCTAATAGGTTGGTTGAGCCAGCTTTTTGACTGATTTCAAGTGCATTAAAATATTTTTGGTATTGCACATAACTGCTTTGTGCGCTTTTTTCTTGTTTTTTCAGGGCTTGAATTGTGACAAGCTGTTTTTCAATTTCAGCGGCAGCATTAATGACACCTGACTGATAATCAGCGACAGCAGCATTGTATTTCGCAATGTTGCTTTCAACAGTAGCTTTACGTTTACCTGCATCAAAAATCGGCTGTAATAGATTTGCGCCAATTGACCATGTATTTAAACTGGCTCCACCAGATGACGCAGCATTAATGACACCAGATAAACTCAAATTTGGATAACGATCTGCTTCGGCGCTTTTGATTTCGGCGTATGTTGCAAATACTTCACGCTCTAAAGCAGCTATATCTGGACGGTTGCGCATGACATCGGCAGGAACTTCGCTAACACCAAAGCTTCCATGCTGTAGCGGAAATTTAAGAGATGATTGGGCAAGAATTTGACGTAATTCTGATTCATCAATACTGGCTAAGGCCGTCATTGATTTGATTAATATTTCACACTGTTTATTTTGATCTATGCTGTTCGAGCGCGTGTTTTCTAAGTTTGCCACAATGAGGGCGTGATCCATAGGGGCTGTAAAACCCGCTTTAACTAAAAGGGAAGTAGCTTTTTCAGTTTTTTGAATGGAACTTAATTCTGTTGCGTACACCCGCTGTATCGAACGGCAAGCTAAATACTGCGTATAGTAATCTGCCATCTCAGCTGCCAGAGAAATCTGCATGCTGAGCATATCTGCAGTACGTGCTTGTAAACGTGCAACTGCTGCATCACTTTGATTTCGATACTTTCCCCATAAATCAATTTCCCAACTGGCATCTAAGCCAATCGAGTTTTGATTAGATTGACCACTCGCATCTTTTACACGGTCGACAGAGCCATTTCCAGACAATGTCGGGTATAAGCTGGCACGTTGCGTGGTTAAATTTGCACGGGCAGCGTCAATATTGGCTAAAGCCGTGACTAAACTTTGGTTGTTTTCAAGGGTGGTACGAATCAATTGTGTTAAAGCAATATCATGAAATGATTGCCAAAATTGGGTTAACTCAACACTGTTTGAGGTTGGATCAGGTGATGAATTCCACTGAGTTGATATTTTTGCAGCAGGCGCTTGGTAGCTTCCCGAAGCAATACATCCATGGAGTAAAGGAAATAAAATCATCAGACAGCCAAACTTGGTCTGACTTGAAATATTCAAAATAGCACCAATAACTAAAACTAGACGGTTTAGTTTAGATTGACAGTTTAACACTGTCAATCTTAGACTACGCTATGAAATTACTTAAGGGGTGGCTGAATGGCTAGAGCAAAGAGTGAAATAACCAAGCAAAAAATTTTAAAAGCTGCTTTATCTGCTTTTAAAAAAAAAGGTTATAGCTCGACCAGCATGGATATGATCCGTGATGAATCTGGTGTATCCAAAGCCACACTTTATAATTATTTTCCATCTAAAGAAGAATTATTTTTAGATGTTATGATGTATGAAATGGTACAGCAGCATGGCGTGCCAGAATTTGATTTATTTGAAAAATACGAACTAACAGTTGCATTAAAAATTTTAGCAAAACAATTGATTACTGTAGCTTATTCAAAAAGTATTATTGCTACGCGTCGTATGCTTGTGGCAAATGCTTCGCATAAAAATCTAGGACAGCGATGTTATGAAAAAGGACCCAAGCGTGGTGAACGCATGATGTGCGATGTTTTTCAAAAAGCGATGGATGATGGTATTTTGATGAAAGCTGAACCACGCGTTGTAGAGGCACATTTTCGCGCTTTGGTTGACGCAGAATTCAGCCAGATATTTACATTTGGTTTAGACATCCAGATTACTGCAGAATGGATTGAGGCAGCAACTGAAAGAGCAGTTGATGTTTTAATGCGTGCATATCAAATTTAATTTTTTTCATTTCGACGAAGATGCATGGCTTTAGCTCAGCAATATTAAATTGATTACGTTGAGTTAACTTTTAAGCATAATGTGCTGAAGCTAAGTAATAGGAGCTTATTCCTCAGAATTAAATAATATTTTATTTAACATAATCTATATTATACGAAATTCTTCTGTTAGAACCCATTTAAAGTATCTATATCCTCACCAATAAAAATGTCTAGTTTATGATGGTTTTACCATCATGGACTGGATATAAATATAGATGCTGATCACTATGTCTGACAAAGAAATTCAACGCCTTGCTGTTCTACAAGACGTTCGAGATCACCGTATTACTCAAGTCCGTGCTGCTGAAATCCTAAATCTTTCCACCCGTCAAATTACCCGGTTATTACACAAGCTCAATCAAGATGGTGTTTCAGGTATGGCTCATGCTAGTCGTGGTCAACCTGGTCATCGTCGCCATGATGACTTGTTAAAATCAAAGTGCCTCTCCATTATTTCTGAACATTTGTTGGGATTTGGGCCGACCTTGGCTCATGAGAAACTCAGCAGCATGTTTGACCTGAATATCCCGGTAGAAACGCTTCGGCGCTGGATGACGGCCAATGACCTGTGGATTCCGCGATCCAAGCGCCTGAAGCGTCCATATCAGCCACGTTATAACCGGGATTGCTTCGGTGAACTGATCCAAATTGATGACTCATATCATGACTGGTTTGAAGGTCGAGCTGCAAAATGCTGCTTGTTGGTTTATATCGATGATGCTACTGGAAAGCTGTTGCATCTGCGCTTTTGTGAGGCTGAAACGACCTTTGACTACATGCTTTCAACCCGAGCCTACATTGAACAATACGACAAACCTCTAGCCTTTTATAGCGACAAGCATTCGGTATTCAGAGTTAATCAAAAATCCAGGCAAGACAGCCAGATTACGCAATTTGGGCGGATTCTGAATAATTTGAACATCGATATTATCTTTGCCAACTCACCCCAAGCCAAAGGTCGTGTGGAACGTGCCAACAGAACCCTTCAGGACCGTCTGATCAAGGAGATGCGCCTGGGAGGCATCGGTTCGATTGCAGAGGCCAATATATGGTTACCCTGCTTTATTGAGCAGTTCAATCAGAAGTTCGCCAAATGTGCGCGAAACTCAAAGAACCTGCATCGGCCATTAAGCGAATCTGATCTTGAACTGGATGATATTTTTACCTGGCAGGAACCGCGTAAGGTCACCAAGAATCTGACCCTGACCTATGACAAGTGTATTTATATGCTTGAACCGACAGAGCTGAATCATAAGCTTGTTGGGCAATACATTTCATTTCTGGAGTACCCGGATGGTACTGTGGCAATCATGCATGAAGGACGGAAGATCAACTATAGCGTCTTCAATAAACTGGCTGGACTACAGCAGAATGATGGGGTTGAGAATAAAAGATTAGGTTCGGTCCTGGCCCATATCCAGCAGCAACATGAGGAATTGGAGAAACAGAATAAACGTTCCCGTCTCAAGAAAAGTATGCCGAGTCGTAAAGCTCAGAAAGTTGTTATTGAACAAAGAAATTTAAATCCTGTGCTTGACTCTTGTAGTTAAAAACAGGACATTTTAAATGGTTTATCGCATAGACATTTTAATTGGTGAATAACAGCTTTTTAAAATATCATTGTTTTTCATATAGTTAAAAATTTTTCATCCCCCTAAAAAAACCACAAAAAACCGACTTGGAAACAAGTCGGTTTCTTTTTGAGCAATTTTGATACTTCTTGCCAATAAAATTGATCCATATTTAATCAAATTGTCGTTTTTCTCTGGCTTATCAATGCGCCCCATCCCGAAACTATCCCCAATTTCTGCGGACAACTCTTGGGATAAAAAATAACCAATTTTGTACGCTTTGGCTCACACCAATTCCGGCCCTTTGCGCCTATACGATCTGGCTGCAATTTCCTATGATGGATTCATCAGGAACAGGAAGTTCCACACAATAATAAGAACATAGATACGCATAAGGACTGTAAGGTACGACAGGAGTTATACCAAGCGAACCAATACGAAAAAGCCCAACAGGATGTTGGGCTTTTTTATTACCACTTCCTTAAAAAAATGTTTGCTTTAAGCTATTGATATTAATAATTAAAAATCGCCTCAGGATTCCTAACATTTTTAGGTTATTCTTTTTACTTACTTATTAAAAAGCAAAAATTTGGAGAGCTTTATGGAATTAATTTATAGACCAAAAACAGGAAATTTTGCAGGACTAGAGCATCACCCTTATCAAAATAAGGATGGTTTATTTGTGGTGAGTAAGGATAGATTTAAAAAAAATTATATTTACGTGAATACTATTGAAGAAGTTTATGCCTATTTAAAAGAAGGATTAAAGGTTCGTATGAGATATGGGAAGAACCCAGCAAGTTTAATTGCTCTAGAATCTTTAGACGTTTGTTGATTATTTTTTGCTACCTTGTATATGTAGACCTAATGAAAATATGTCACCTTTTCATATGTTTAGTAATTAGATTAAGTAAAATATACAACTAACCACCTTTTAGGTGGTTTTTAACTTCGTATAAGAGATTTTATGTTAAATAAAAGGTATTCTTTCTTCCGTATAGTTAAATAATCGGTAGTAAGGCTAAAAAAATGCAATTCAAAGGTTAATTTAGTCAATAAAAAAGCCCAACATCCTGTTAGGCTTTTTTACATATTTGATGCGTTGGTATAACTCCTGTCGTACCTCACATTCCCTGTATCTGATCTTATTATTCTTATCTGGAGCATCCAGCTCTCTATGTCCCCATAATAGAAAATTGATGAAGAATGGCATAGACGCAAAGAGCCTGAATGAATGTAAGTCAAAGCGTACAAAATTGGCTGAGATTTATCCCAAGGGTTGTCCGCAGAAATTGGGGATAATTTGAGCAGTGGATGAGTTGATAAATCACAACAATGTACTTTTTGATTAAATATTGATCATATTTATTTAATCTATTTTTATTAAAATTTTATGAATTCATAAATCATTAATATGTAAGCAAAGTTTAGATATATGACAAATCAACCAAAGTGTCATTTTCAACTCTTAAGTTTGAATCGCTTTTTAAAAAATCAAACCTGAGACTACATAATGACTAAATTGACTTCATTGAGCTTAGCAATATTATTGGCATTCAATTTAACTGCCTGCAACGACAATGATGATAAAGATGAATCATCCGCCCTGCCTGAAACACCGACAACACCAGCCCCAGAGCCAGAAACACCAGAAGAAGAAGTTCCTGTACCTAAAGTCTACTTAGACGAAAACTTCGATCAACTCACAGCGCTGCCAGCAGCATGGACAACACTGCGCTCAAATGCAGGCACGGTTGAAGTCAAAGACGGCAGCTTATTCATTGATGGGCGCGCCAATGACACACAAATGACCACGTTAATGCTGTCACCTGAATATCAAAAACTCAGAAACTATCGCATAGATATCGAATTTACTTATTTAGAAAGAAATAATGGTGGCCGCTGGGGCAGTATTATTTACCGCGCTGCTGACAGCTATGCTGAACCTGCCTTCACGCCTTATTATCAATTTGCAATTCGCGCCGATGCAGCTGGCGCCAGCGGTCTAGAACTTGCGCTGCGCCAGCCTACCAATGCTTGGAATGTGCTGCATAAATCTGCTTATAAAGAAAATATGGAGGTCAATAAGTCGTATAAAGCGACTGTGATTGTGCATGGTCAACGTGTGCGCCATTATATTGATGACAATTTAGTCTTAGACACCACACTGCCTTATAATTTAGATCAAGGCGCAATTGGCCTCTCTACTGCTGGCTTATTGATGAAAGTAGATGCCATCAAAATTACAGAACAGCTTGATCCTCTGCCAGAATCAAACCGTGTTACCGAAATTATTGATCATAATCTGCCAGTTTCTATGGCGCCAACCATTGCACAGCCTGCACCCGTGAACGGCATTTCCTCTACAGCAGCAACACACATTGCCTATCAGCTCGATGAACAATTAAATCTATTGAATACTGAGCAGAAAAAAGTCATGGCTTTACGTGATTATCTGAATGACTCAACACGCCGCACACTTCCGCTGCTACGCATTCAAAATGAACAGACCATTAATAAGCTAAAAACATTGGGCGAAAGTTATGATCTGGCGGATATTACCTTGCTTTCAGATCAGCCAGAGCTTCTTCGCAAAGCGCGAATTGCAATTCCAGCACTGCGTACCGCGCTGGATTACTCTAAACAAACTGGGCTGAGCAGCTCAACTAAGGATATTGTGACCATTGCCCACAATACCAATTCATCACTTGCAAAAATTGTGATTCTGCCTAAGCATCTGGTACAAACAGAAGTGGTTTCACATTTACAGCGTCTGCTGATTACACCGTGGGCAAACCTAGACAGCAGCAGCCCATTAACAGCAGCAGAGTTCTTAAGCACAGGTGTAAACGGTATTTACACCGAGCAGCCCGACAGCGTTCTTTCTATTATGAAATTAATGGCGCCGAACACGCTGCTGCGCAAACCGCTGATTACAGGCCATCGCGGTATTCCTGCACTTGAGGATGAAAACACTTTAGAAGGCACATTAAAAGCGATTCAAGTTGGCGCAGATGCGGTTGAGTACGATGTATATCTTTCTAAAGATAATCATGTCGTGGTCATGCATGATTCAACCACAACACGCACTACAGGTGTAAATGCCAAAATTGAAGATTTGACGCTCGCAGAAATTCAAAACTTACGCACCATTCCAAATGGACGTAAAGTACCGACAATGGATGAAATTCTTGCGGCTGTAAAACAATATCCAAATGTGACAAACTTCATTGAAATAAAGAGTTCAAAACCTGAAATTGTACCAAAAATTAAGGAATTGCTAGATAAGCATAATGCCTATGATCAAGCGATTGTCATCAGTTTCGTTGGCGATCAAATTCTACATATGAAGAATGAAATTCCTGGTGTATCCACTGGATACTTGACCAGTACGCCAACAGCTCAAAGCAATATTGTCAACACGCGCCGCATTTTAGATGCTGCACAAAAATACTCTTCTACTTTTAATCCTTCTTTTTCTGGTTTAAATAAAGAGCTGATGATGATGGCGAGCCAGCGCGGCGTGACTTTCTGGCCATGGACTTTCCGCTTAAATAAAGATGACTTCTACCGCATGTATGTACAAGGCACACATGGTCTAACGACTGATTATGCGCATGAATCTTCAAATCTGGCGGTAAAATTGAATACAGCAAGTCAGCTCATAGCCACTGCAGGCAAGCCTGTAGAAATCAATGCAGAAATCCAAACTCAAATTGGAACGAAATCGAATTATCTTGTTAAAAATATGCTGGTTTTGCCAAATTCGGCTAAATATACGCAAAATGGCCAAGGGCTGACATTTACTGAAAAAGGTACAGCTTATGTCATGCCAAGCTATCAATATACGATGGCACCAAATTACACCTATACGATTTATGCAAAACCTGTCACTGTAACAATTCAATAAAATTAAAACATATGCTTAGATTCTTAGAGCATCACCTTGATGAGTTAATGTAGTAAAAACCCACTGTAAAGTGGGTTTTTTTAACTAAGTCAATAAAAATTGATAAAGCATGCTGTTCGGTAAGTATCAAGGTAGTTGTCACCTTTTATTGATTTTAAATTTGTATTTTTAACCGATCAGGATCAAGCATAACAACATCCGTTCTGTGCTAATTTTTAGTCTGTTTCTACCATTCTCTATTCCCATCCTTAATATTTTCTAAAATTAACATAATACGCGTTATACGAAAGGCCCTATTTACGGGCCTTTTAATCATCTGATTAACATAAAATCTCTTATGCGAAATTATGAGGCTATATACTTATAGCGTACCCAAAAAAAAGTAGTTCAATTTAATTATGTATTTCATACCCAATATAAAAATAATAATTCTTTTATCAATTTTATCCTTGTCTGCATGTAGCCAGACATCTGATTTTGAAGATATTGAAGAATCAGCAAATCGTGGAGATGCCTTGTCACAAACTCTGCTAGGTGAAGCTTATGTCAATGGCGAAGGCGTTTCTCAGGATTATAAAAAAGCGTTTGAGTGGTATAGCAAGGCTGCCGAACAAGGAAATGCTGATGCTCAGAATAACCTTGGAGCACTATACGCCAATGGTCAGGGGGTAACTGAAGATGATAAAAAAGCGTTTGAGTGGTATAGCAAAGCTGCCCAACGAGGAAATATTCAGGCTCAAAATAACCTTGGTGCAGCTTATGCTAATGGTGAAGGTGTAGCTCAAGATTATAAAAAGGCCTTTGAGTGGTACAGTAAATCTGCCGAGCAAGGAAATGCTGATGCTCAAAAATATCTAGGATTTATTTATGAAGATGGTAGTGGTGTCACTCAAGACTATAAAAAAGCCTTTGAGTGGTACAGTAAATCTGCCAAGCAAGGAAATGCTGATGCTCAATATAGTCTAGGTAGAATTTATGCCATTGGCCAAGGTGTCACTCAAGACTATGAAAAAGCCTTTGAGTGGTACAGTAAATCTGCCGAGCAAGAAAATGCTGATGCTCAATTTACAGTGGGAATGATGTATCTTCGGGGTGATGGAACCGCCCAAAATAATGAAATAGCTGAAATATGGATAAAAAAAGCTGCTGCTAATGGTCATCAAGACGCTATATCCCTTTTTTACAGATGACCAGTAATAAAACCCATAGACATCGAAGAAATGCCAAGGGTGTGAATTAATGTGTGTCATAGTGTACAAAATTGATTAAAACTTATCCCAAAAGTTGTCCGCAGAAAATGGGGATAATTTAAGCCAGCGCTGGCTTGATAACGCAGAGAAAAATGACAAATTGATTAAATACTGATCAATTTTATTGGCAAGAAGTATCAAAATTGCTTAAAAAGAAACCGACTTGTTTTTAAGTCGGTTTTTTGTTGTTTTTCAGGGGGGATGAAAAATTTTTAACTATATGAAAAACAAGGATATTTTAAAAAGCATTTCGTATAACCTCTATTATGTTAAATAGAGATTAATCAAGTAGATGGAACTCAGATGTTTTAATGTATCCTGTAATATCATGCCCATCTTTATTGAATTTAATTCTGGACCATCCATCTGGGATATCTTCATTCGTTTTATACACTGTGACTATAGATTCTTTTTCTAAAATTATTTCTTTTAGACCGTTTGGTTGATCCTTTAAGTCACAATCTTTTATGACACGCGCTAGACCTTCTACACCATTTACAAGGTTTACTAAGCGTTTTTGATTATTTTTAATAGGTTCATATTCATTAATAATTGGTTCTGTAACGGTCCCTGCAAACCATACAAGTAAACAAATTATGAGCCTTAAAAGATATGATGCTTTATCTGTTGGCAGTGTTTCTAAATATTCTAATAAAATAGATCCACTTGCTGTATCAAAAATACCTATATTTTTTAGGTCAGATGTCAGCTCTAACGTCTCTTGCTGTTCAAGAACTAAATCTAGTGTTTGGATTGTTGTTCTATTGATGTTTACGTCTTGATTATATTTTTCATTAAAATCATCGAGAGTGTTCAAATAATTTTGAATAGAATCAAAATTATTCTGGTTGGGACTTTGTTCAGCTAACCCAGCAATAGCATAAAGTTTTTGATTCAAATTAAAAATTTTAGTATTCAAATCTGGAATTAGTGTCTTAGCAGCTATAAGTCTTTGTACATCGGCCTGTAAACCTAATGATTTGTTAATTGTGACAGATGATGCGGCACTTCTAATAGCCTCCAGCGCAGGATTTTCATATGCTCCTGTGATACTAGCCATCGCTGCATTTATAGCTTCATGTTCTTTCCAAGGCATTGAGGCTTTTTTCATAGCCTCCAGCGCAGGATTTTCATATGCTCCTGTGATACTAGCCATCGCTGCATTTATAGCTTCATGTTCTTTCCAAGGCATTAAGGCTTTTTTCATAGCCTCCAGCGCAGGATTTTCATATGCTCCTGTGATGCTAGCCATCGCTGCATTTATAGCTTTATGTTCTTTCCAAGGCATTGAGGCTTTTTTCATAGCCTCCAGCGCAGGATTTTCATATGCTCCTGTGATGCTAACCATCGCTGCATTTATAGCTTCATGTTCTTTCCAAGGCATTAAGGCTTTTTTCATAGCCTCCAGCGCAGGATTTTCATATGCTCCTGTGATGCTAGCCATCGCTGCATTTATAGCTTCATGTTCTTTCCAAGGCATTGAGGCTTTTTTCATAGCCTCCAGCGCAGGATTTTCATATGCTCCTGTAATGCTAGCCATCGCTGGATTCATGGAAAGATATCCTTTCAAAGGATCTGTAATTCTAGTTATAGTTTTATGAAGTTTTTCTATGCCATAAGGATCTAATAATTTATCTAAATCATATTTGGATGACATATTTATGATCCCCTTATGGAACATTAGTAACTTTTAGTATTTCTAAAATTAACATAATACACGTTATACGAAGTTAAAAAATCGAGTCTAAAAACTTAATTTTTATGTATTTTTTTAAAATTAAGACCTAGGCCAGTGCCTAGTTTTTTTTATTTCGTATAACAGCCATTATGTTAAGTGGGACTGTTTATCCGCAATATGTTTATCCCATTCAATCTGAAAATCATGTGCCAATTTATCTAGTTTGGTAGCCTTTAAATTATTGATAAGTAATTGTTGGGCTTCAATGAATGCCTGATCCAGAGCTTGGTTTACGACGAGTTCAACCAAACAATCAGGCTGCTTATTTTCGTTGCCAATCGCAAAAATTGACGGCTCACCTACTGCCACATAAACATCATACAAAGAGATTTCACTTAAAGACTTAATTAAAGTCCAACCGCCCCCAGGTCCTTTCTCTGAATCAACAAATCCATGCTTCTTTAAGCCAGACATTGTTCTACGTACAACAACGGGATTGGTTTCGAGCATCTCTGAAATGTAATCTGACGTGAAAGGCTTATCTTCACGAGCCATATGTAAAAGTACATGAAGCATTCGAGAAAGTTTACTGTCTTTACGCATGGTTAGATCTAGAAGTGAATGGATTAGAAAGATTGTAACATTGAAAGTTTCATATCAATTTTAAAAATGATATAGTAACTTCAAAAGTTACATATTGAGTGTCTTTGGAATGAACTATGAAGTTGTAATTATTGGTGGTAGCTATGCAGGTCTTTCTGCTGCATTGCCTTTAGCACGTGCTCGTCGTCAAATTTTGATTATTGATGCAGGACAACGTAGAAACCGCTTTGCAGAGCATTCACATAATTTTCTAACCCAAGATGGTCGTGCACCTGATGCAATTGCGGCAGAAGCACGCGCACAAGTTGAAAAATATTCAACAGTTTCATGGCTATCTAAAACAGTAACAGATGTAAAAGCTGTAGATGGAAAATATTTGGTAAGTGCTGGAGAGCAGCAATTCCAAGCAGAAAAAATCACCATTGCCACAGGTGTAAAAGATGAATTACCTCAAGTTGATGGTTTAGCAGAGCGTTGGGGTAAATCGATCTACCACTGTCCTTATTGTGATGGATATGAACTGAATATGGGTGAGGTTGGTGTGCTTGCATCGGGTATGCATTCATTACATCAAGCATTGATGTTGCCTGATTGGGGAAATACAACATTATTTTTAAACGATGCTATCAAAGCTGAACAATTAGATGATGAACTATTGGCGAAACTCTCTAAGCGTCAAATTGTCATAGAAACTCGTAAAGTTGCACGTATTGAAAACCATTGTGACATCGTGTTTGTAGATGGAGAGCGTACAACATTAAATGGTCTATTCGTGTCTACAGTCACTCGTTTACAGGCAGATTGGATTCGTAATTTAGGCTTAGACATTGACAGCAATGAATACGGTGAAGCGATTAAAACCTCTCCTGCAAAAGAAACCAATATTAAAGGCGTTTATGCATGTGGTGATGTGACTCGTTCTGGCGGTTCTGTTGCTTTATCTGTCGGTGATGGTGCAATGACAGGAATAGTGGCACACAAGTCTTTTATTTTTTAAGGCTGTGTCTGTGATTATGTAATTTCTCTAAAATTAACATAATACGCGTTATACGAAATGCTTGAATTTTACTATAAGTATCAATACCTTAACTAAAGCCGTTCCAGTAAACAGCGCACTGGAACGGCTTTTTTGTTGAATTTTACTGTTCCACGCCTGTTCTTTAATCAAAGTTCCACATCTTTGTGTAGTTTCATTTAACCCTAAAGCAGAAAAAAATGTCCAGATAAAACAAGAATAGATGTCCAAGTATTATTTATTTTACATCAAGAGACAGGCTAGCCTAATTCTAAAGGATTAAAAATCCTATACACATATGAGCTCTATTCAAATAATTTAAGGCAAAATCGAACCCTATAAATTCAAAGGTATTCAAAAATCACTATAAAAGTTTGCTATATAGCGAATATTTGCCATAATTTATCAAAAGTTTGCTATATAGCGAACAAATTTCTAGGGTTAGAATTGATATGGCTTCAAGAGAAGAAATAGGTAAAGAAATACGTTTGGCAAGAAAAGCTCTGGGCTATACACAGAAAAATCTTTCAGAAAAAACGAACGTTAATAAAACAACAATTTCAGAGATAGAAAATGGCCACTTTACAGGCTCATTTAGCATATTTGAATCTATACTTAATGCAGTAGGCCTGCAATTTGAAGTGAATAAAAACAAGTATAAATTTCCGCACTGGGATGAAATTGAAGCAATGTTTGCGGAAGATGATGAATAAATTGTAAATCGGTACTGAATAAGGTATCAAGAAAGGCAAAGCGCTGCCCATCGACCTCATTACTCCAGACCACTTGTGTCAGATATTCCAGATTGAACTGATAGCAAATCACGGTTCCTCGCGACACCACGCGAAACTGATTGAGCTTAAAGCAAATGTCTAATTAGACTTCTTTAATCTAATAGGATCTAATCAGGCCAATAAAGTACCCTCCTTACCGACTAAGTCGGTTTATTTTATAACTCCATTATTTTGTGGTTTAATAGGCGTATATAGACATAAGACCCAATATTATGTATTTAAAATTCAAAAAACCTGAAGAAGTTGTTACTTTATTATGTGAAAGGCTTCGTAAGGAACGACTTTATCTGGAAATGACTCAGGCAGACGTCGCTACACGTGCTGGTATTGGTGTAAATACAGTATCTAATTTGGAAGCTGGTCGAAATGTTTCATTTGAAAATTTAGTACGCGTTGCCATGGTACTGGGTCGATTAAAAGAATTAGAGGAACTCTTTAAACCTCATTTAAACAGTGTAGATGACATTCTCCGCTATGAGAGCAATACGGCTCGCCAACGTATCAAAAGGAAATAAATCCATGCTCAAAAAACTTAATGTTTACTACAATGGATGGGGTGAATATTGGCTTTGGGGTACACTGGTCTCCTCAACCGCAATCACAGGTCGACCATTAATCGCCTTTGAATACAGTGCAGAAGCGATCAGTAAAGGTTTAGAACTTTCCTCTTACCTACTTCCGTTAAAAGGTGACCCATTAAGAACGAACTTTCCTGCACATCAAATGGGATTACCAGGTCCTATATATGATGCCCTACCCGATGGTTGGGGCATGCTCCTTATGGATCGCTTATTTAAAAAAAATGGACTCAATCCAGCACGGATTGGGCCATTAGAAAGACTCACGTATATTAATACACATGCGATGGGGGCATTATCCTTTGAACCTTCAGCACCTGAGTTAGCATTAACTGAAAATATTCCACTGCTTAAACTCGCCCAAGAAGTCCAGGAAGTTCTCAAAGGAGAAGGTGCTGAATTTTTACAGCATTTATTAGTTATGGGTGGATCACCACAAGGTGCAAGGCCAAAAGCACTCGTCTATCGTGATCCTGTCACCAACGAATTCTCAACAGTTAGCTCACATCAACATGAAGCCTGGCTGATCAAATTTCCCGCTCAGCAAGAGCATCCTGAAGTTTGTGCAATTGAAGCTGTTTATGCAGAATGTTTACGTCATTGTGATATTGACACCCCTGATACTCAATATTTTACTCTTCCGAATGGATTAACCGCATTTGCATCAAAAAGATTTGACCGCCATGATGGTATGCGTATCCCTATGCAAAGTTTAGCTGCCTTCACCGGAGCTGATTTTAAATCACCAGGGAGTTTAGACTACAGTAACTTTCTTCGCGCTGCACACTTTTGCACCAATGATGTTCGCGAAAAAGCAATTGCATTCAAGCGAGCTGTTTTCAATGTAGTCTTCAATAATCGAGATGATCATTGCAAAAACTTTTCATTTCTGATGTCCCAAAATGGGCAATGGAAACTCTCCCCTGCCTATGATGTTACTTTCTGTGAAGGGCCAGGTGGATATCATCAAATGGATATCATGGGTGAGGCACTGGATATTCCTCGACAAGCTCTTGTAAAACTTGGTACTCAGGAAGCGGAACTTTCTGCCCAAGAAGTCGATGAAATTATTGGCTCGATTTGTAAGGTTGCAATCCGATTCAGCAGTATCGCTCATAATCTATTACCTGGACAAATTCAAACAGAGACTCTCCAGATGATCCAAAATAGGATTGAGCATAATATTCATTTATTGAATTGAATATAAAAAATTTTCATGAGGATCAAGAAACATTATATTAAATTATATAATGTTGTTGTTTCTCATGAAAATTAGCACCAAAATACAGGTGACTTTTATAGACGAAAATTTCCAATATGAAGTGACCAAAATACCCTTAAATGATCTAAATTGCTAAAAATTTCACCCCACTAAAAACTACACACAATAAATTAAATCATATACTTATAGTTAACATTATTTAATGGTATAAATCTCGGTGACCTTGCCAAGGTTGGGGGGCTTCTAAAATAAATAGCATTGCTACAATTTGTGACTCAGTCCTTAAAATGATAAAAATCACAACATATTGTATGTTAATTGTAAATAAACACAAAATATAGGGTAGATCAATCTTGTTTAAAATTTCAAAAAATTATAAGAATATTCACTTGATTATTTTTTACACTTTTGGGGACTCTCATTTATATGGGAACAGCTTTTTATTTCAATGAAGAATTTGGCACACCAAAAAAATTGTTGTGCAAAAATTTTAATAAAATCCAAATCAGTATACACCCTGATTTTTCTGGAATTTATCTTTGCTATCAAGAGGCTTTCAAAGCTTTAAAAACAGATCTAGGTATCTTGAATCCACGTCCCGAAATTCACGTCTGGAAAGATACTAATCTATCCGGTTATACCATCGCCAGTAATTTCCAATGGTTTCTATACTGGACTCAGAACGCACCCAAAGAAATTAATCTAATTATCCATTCTCTTCCCAAAGATAACAAAAAAATCGAACTATTAAAAAATGTGGTTAGTTCCGAATTTCTAAAATTTCTATCATCTACTTATTATGATCTTAATCGATTGAATCCCAAAAGGTTACATAACTTAATAAATGAATACATTTCTGCCGAGACTATTTACAAGTTAAACAAAGAAAACTCCTTCAAACCTCAACGTAAAATGAGTTTGGATCTGCTTGCCTATCTGCTGTCATATACACGAAATCAGCTGAATTATCGCAATAAAGTTATAAATCGAAAAAGGCAGAGTGTGCTTGATCAACTGCAACAAACTAGTGAAATTGTTCAACAGTTTTTAAACAATGTGGACTTCGTTCTCACGCCAGATCAGCTATGGAAAGCATAATGTCAGAATCTAACTCAAGCCGTCAAAATGCTGCTGATATTCCTCGGGTATCATTAAAACAGACATTGGAAAAACTCTTTGGTGATGAGCAGCTCCAACGTACCGAACATATTCAATATGTTGCTGATTTACTGACTTCACACCCCACTGATCAATATCTGAAGGAGCTGAATCTCGATCTATTAGATTTTGATCTACAAACCAATTCTGTTGTTGTTAGACCCGCTGCCTTGGTCTCCTCTCGAAAACATACTGTTAGTGCAACACCCATTACTTGGTATGTGAACTCAATTGCACAATTAGTAAAGTCACAAGAAAATGCCTTAATCTGGAATATCCTAGTCTTAAAAGCAGCAATCTATTTAATTGCACTTCCAGACATTAAACCTGAACTTTTTAAAGAGGATCACACTGAACATTTCAATACTGTAAAACGTTTATTCCAACGCTTCCGTACCGCCAATCGGATTCTAAGTTCTGAAAAAGAATATCAAAATACTCCTGAATATAGACTCCTTTGGGAAAAGTATCTTAAAGATCCCTCCCTTTCCTTAGTTGAATTTATTCGGAATTTGAATGAGGTTATTGATGAAGAACTTGATAAAGAGTCATCTAATGATTTTATGCAAAACCTGCTAAACGTGATCCGCATCACCTTTAATTATGTTTTGCAAAATAAGGCAAAAATTGCCAAAGCGAGCATCGAGACGCAACTGCAACATGAATTTTTAGACGAAGATCAGCTGATTGCAGAAAGTTCAGAAATTAAAAAAGGGCAAAAATCTAAGGCTCTCAATATAGAACAACAACTAGATGACCAAGATACACGTCAAATATTTGTAGACCCAACCATCGTTACCCCCCTTGCTGCATATTCCGAATCCAGCCAGAGCTATGTGCTGCCTCTGGTTGCCAAACATATTCAACGGAAAGAACATTTGCTGCCATACAGCAGCCTCTTTCCTAATATCGCAAGCATAAGTGCCTTAATTACTGAACTATATAAAAATTACATTGTTGAGATTAAAGAAGATTCTAAAGACAAGGATAAAGAAACCAAAAAAAAGAAGGTATCCTTAATCCTGATGCTGTCATTTCTGACAGGAAATAAAATCCAGGAGTGGCTACGTCTACAAAGTAAACGTGCTAAAAATTTAAATGCTCGCCAACAGATCAAGCAAAGCAATGGACAATATTATCTGAGAAGTAAATTTTCAATTTTTGAAAATAAGGATTTTGCTTATCCAGAGGGCTTGCTAAACCAAACAGTTCATCTGGACATCCCGATCCCGAATTCATTTATTGAATCTCTGCGAGACGGTGACCCCATTAAGGAAGAGGACCTTCAGCAACATTTGAAACAGCTGAGAGCCAAATTTTATATTCCAAAATTATCACTAATAAGAATTGGCTCTGTTTTACATCAGACTATTTTGCAACGCACGGGAAATAAACAGCTTGCTGACCTTCTCACCGGTATTGATGCCAACAAGTCTTCTTCTACTTCTTATTGTCATCAAAATATCCTGACTTTACAGACTGAATATGTCTCAATTTTAAAAGAACTGTGTGAGTCGTTGTCCGATGAGTACCAGAATATTGAATATGCTGCAAAAAAAAACTTTGGAAGCCGCAAAGCACCTACTTCAAATGTGATTCAAAATATCTTTGCCACTCTCAAATTCAGAATAATTTCACAAAAAGAAGACGACTGGATAGTAATTTTTAATCACTACAATCTGTGGATGTGGCATTTCTTGTTGCTCTTTACTGCTGCACGACCCGTCGCTGAATTTCCAGGTTTTTTAAAAAGCTTTAACCTAAAAAGAAAAATATGCATGGTTTCTGATAAAGAGGTGGGTGGGCGTCAAGGCTATGGACGTTTAATTCCACTGGGTCATTTTGTTGTACAAGAACTCCAGAAATTCATAGATTTTTTACATTATTTAAAAACTCAAATTGCTCCTAGTCAGCCAGAAATTTCACTACATATTCAACAAATTTTAGAGAGCAAGCTCCCACTTTTGAATATCTTTCAGGATGGTCAATGGCAACCTTTAAGGCCATCGATTGTAAAAAAATCTAATCCTGAGTTAAGTTTGCTACATGAAAACTGGCACCGGCATACTGCCCGTGCGTTTCTCAGCCATAAAATTAGCGAAATTGAAATTTTAGCTTTATTCGGTCATGAACCGATGCAGCAAGAAGCTGCTCATCCTTACTCCAGCTTATCTATTTCACAATATTCAAGCATTGCTCATATTCTTGAACAAATGAAAGATCATTTTAATATCACCGGTATTGAACTCGATGTCCTCACTCAATAAACGTACTAAGCAAATTCAACCACTGTATGCAGAAAAACGTAGAAAACGAGACCGACTCGATCAGGAAAAACAGCTTCGAGCAGATGTAGAACAGGAACTAATTCAATATTTCCAAGAACAAGATTTGGAACAAAAAGAGCACCTTGAATCCTTCTATCCAGCAGTTTATGATTTTATTAAACGCAAAGCTCCAAGCTTGGCATGGAAAAAATATGCGCATGAATTTTTTCGGTCATATATCAAGCGAATCAATTTAAATCGTCGTGAGACTTTGCCCCTACCGCATCTGACATTTGAGATGCAGCGTGATCAGCCGGTTTTTACCATGGACTGGATCGAGAAGGGACATCATGTTGATGAAGTTATTGATAAGCTTTGGGACTACTGGATTCTAGCGAAAGATAGTCAGGCATTTTCAGATGATGAAATCATTGGAAATATTGTTATTTCTGCCCTGCTTTACTCAGGCTTAAATCAAAAATCCTCTTTAGAGGCTTTGCTTGAACACTTAAAAGATCCGGCAAAAATCAGAAAAATCGACGATCTGAATATTATATTTTTAGAACCGCTCTCTCCCTCTTATGGAGATCTATTTATTGATGAAAAAAACATTCGTAAATCGCGTAATTTTATTCCTGATCAAATTACCCGCTTATGGTTAATTCATTTTAATAGCAGAAATATTCGTACAGTAAACCAGAATGTAGAAGATTATCTACAGCTTATTTTTAATAAAATTAAGTTATCATTTAATCTCAAAACTTATAAATTATTACGCGACTACGCCAACTTTAACTGGATGCAACTCCCGAAAGTTGACATTGATCCTGCTCTCTCACAATGTCTCATAGAAAATACTGCAACATGTGGCTTATCAGAAATAGAATTTGAAAGATTTCTTCATCCAAAATTTAAATATCAGCAGAACACTCTTACTGATTCAAATGTAGAAAAATCATCATCTTTTGTGGGTCAATCCTACTCTAATGATGATATTCAGCAAGCCTTGGATGATGTTATAAAGATTCACAAAGACCTTTTACAACTGATTCGTACATCACAAACTGATCAAAGTATCGATGCATTAATCATTAAATATTGCATTGAAAATACTAATAAATTTAATGAGTATAGTAAACGTGTCGCCTTATGGCTCATCAGCCTTTATAAACCAGCACTGGAACATATTAAGCCGCTGGCTGAACGTTTTAATTTTTGCGTAAACCAATTTCAAAAAGCGTTTCAGAAGAACAGACCGTTAGCAGATAGTTCCATTTACACTTATTACTCCCGTATTGCTGAGCCGTGGCTCACCCATTCTTTACAATATCTGGACAGCGAAGATGATCTGAATACGAACTTAGCGAAGATCTACCAACAAATCATCACGAATACCCGACTCGCAGACGAAGCAGGCCAACCTGAGTTTAAAAAATCCAGTGGTCAGACCGTCAGGATGTTGAAGCGCTTCCAGAGCTTTCAACAAACAGTTTTCGAAGCTGAATCTCTCGAATTAGAGTCAATTGCCATACAAAATAGGCCTAGAGCCCGTATTATTGGCCCTTTGACTTATCAAGCTTTCATGAACAAGTTAGATACCTTATTTTCAGGTGCTAATAGTCAAGAAAACACTTATAAGACATTAAAAATCATCTATATCTTAGCTTACCGTACTGGTATGCGTATTAATGAAATTCTAGGCTTACGTGTGCGGGATATCGAGGGCTTGAGCTGTCTATCAGTATGGATTCAGCCCTACGGCTCAAAAAAGAAAGGAAACTTACATCAACTTAAAACAGATAGTGCTGAACGCAAAGTCCCTGTATATTGCTTATTAAAACCCGATGAATATCAACTATTTCATAATCATGTAGTCGAGCAACGACTACTAAATCAGGAAAACTTATACCTATTCCGTAATTGGAATGAAAATAGCAAGCTGAACAAACATACGGTGACAACACCTTTTAGAATGATTATGAACGAGCTTTTTAAAACTCATGATTATTCTTTTCACTCATTTCGACACACGGCTGCCAATCACTTATCCGTTCTGCTCAACTGCGATTACGCTCCCCTAGCCAAGAATCTGACGGATTATACTGAAGAACAATATCAGTCCATTCGGACAGAGTTACTCCGTCATACACATGGTCAAAATCATTGGTTTATGATTGCCCATTTACTGGGTCACATTGACCCTACAGAAACTTTTAAAAGTTATATTCATCTAAGCTACCTGATTGCTGGGCATAAAATACTGAAATATCACCCAGACATCGATACTCAACTGGCAAAAAAGATGATGGGCTACCTACCTTCTTTCAAATTTTTAAACACAGTAAAAGATTCTGCTCCATTCAATTTCGAAAAGCATGCTGTTCATTTAAGTCAGCAGTTACTCAACGATCAACCTGACTGGTTAAAAAGTAATGTCGAAGACATTCTAGATGAGGTTTCATTTAACTCACAGCCTCATGACTTTTTTAAATATTTCGCGGGAACAAAAGAATCCAAAGTTTCATTTGTATGGTTTTTTAAGTGCCTAAATTTACTGGAAATTCATCATGATCCAGATCGGGTATCACAAGAAATGAGCTTACCTGTTGAACTGGTTAACTATTGGTATGAAAATGCCAAACAACTGGGCCAACTCAAGTCTCAAAAAAACAACCCAAGGTTATTTGATCTCAACAACACAAATCATCTGGATAAACCTTTGAAACCCGCGATGATAGATACCATTGAAGAGCGCAAAGCAAGGAACTATTTCTTTGAAAATATTCAAAATATCTTTGAAAAAAAGCCAGATCAAATAAAAGCGGTGCTTGAGACATTTTTAAGTCGTGTTACAGTTTCGCATACTGGCATTCATTATCGCTGGAATAAAATCGATCAATTGGAATCATTTTATTCCAAGGTAAAAGACCTGTTTCCCCATCAATTTTGGCATTTGCTTGGACAAGACTTGGTACAATTGTTAGATAAAAAGAAACAACCTTTTTTAATAAAGCTGGCTAAATCAAGCACAACAGAGCATCCTACGACCCAAGAAGATTATGTTCGTCTCCAACTTTACTCAACAAAAGATGCCAAAGCGCTAGCAGCATTTAAATTCTGTTTACATTTAGCCTGTATCGGCAGACCTCGATCTCTTGAACTTAAAGTCTAAGGATCAGAAAAGTCATAATCGAGCACATAACTTAACTTTTGAGGGGGAAACATTACCTTTCCGTCTGAATAAAAATGAAGATCAAATTAAATTTTGTTTCAAATGCAAAGATACTAAAACACTTTTACATAGATATTTCACAAATATATTTTTAACAAGTCCAATATATTTAGTAAAATATAGAATTAAGTCATAGTAAGATCAATTATTTTCCAACCTTTTTGTTCAGCCAAAGAAAGATGCTCGTTAACCTTGTTTTTATGTACAGCTAAACAAACAAAATGCCTAGGGCGAGTCATAGCGACATAGATTTGTTTCATGAACTTAACTGTCTGTGGTCTTGGTTGTGTAGCTTGTTGTTGATGTACAAGGTAAGTAAATACATTTGAAATATCATATGATCTTCCAAATGTTGTTTCAACTATTAGAGTTGCGGCGTGGGTTTCGCCTTTAATGCTATGTATAGTAGCAACTTCCATTTCTATTTTCTTGGTATTAATTTCGATAGAAATTTTATTTTGTTCACACTTTTCATTATTGCCTTGTGCAGATAGGGTATGTCCATCGTAATTAAGATACTCTGGAATTTTTGATAAGCCATTTAGATTAAAAATCTGGAACATTTGCAAAATTGAGCTATCCCAGAACTCTTGATTTAAATCTTCTTCTCTTAATATAGATATAAATAATTTATTAAAATTTTTTAATTTTGATTCTTTTTTTAAATATTTTTTAACATTATTAACACTAAACTCTAGTTCGGTATTATCTATAGAAATTTTTTGGCTATTAATTTTTGCATAGTAGCATATTCCTTCTAGTACAGATTTATAAATTTCTTTAGAATGCCAATTTTGATTGATATTATTTCTTCTAAAACAATAAATAATTCTTTCAGGTCTATAATTTGATAATGAATTAGATTTTTTGAATTCTGGAAAGTAGTTTACTAAAGATATATTGGTGTTATTTTTAGTTCCTATAGCACCTACAATCTTAATAGGATCCTTTTTAAATTCTGTTAACTGATTAGAGCATAGCGTTGCGAAAGCATTAATAACTTTATGTTGATTTTCATTATCTATTAAGAATATAGTATTTTCAAAATTTGATGTAATAGCTGATGTTAAGCTTAATCTATTATAACTTAATCCAGAAGATAAATTGGCTATAGTCTGGTTAAATCTATTAGAGTCAGTAATATTGTGATGATTTCTACCATTGTAAGATGTATTTAAAAGTTCATTACTACTTTCGAAAATACTTTGATCAGGATCGCCAAATCGTTGAATATTTGAATCCTCACCAAATATTATATTTAAGATTTCATCTTGATATTGATAGGTATCTTGCATTTCATCTATAAAAACAATTGGAAATCGTTTTTTTAAAGAAGAAATGATTTCTCTATTCTCTTGAATGTTTGCACTAGCGAATTCAAACATTTCTCTATAAAAAAATAAACCTTTTTGTATTAATAAGTCTTTTGCACTGACTAGATTTTTATAGGATTCAGAGTTAGATTCTCTTGTAAACCCAGGAATATTTAAATTTAAGTCCCCATTTACAAATTTAAACTGAAGATCAGAAATACTAGCATGTTTATTTTTTAGATAAGCTTTAGTACCTGGTTTTATGTGAAATGATAATACTTTTGTACAAATTTCATCATCAACTTGATTTACATGAATATTATTTTGGCGGCAATATGGTATAGCCAAATATCTATTAATAAATTCTTGAATGGTGCCAATAAAGTGTGGGTAGGATAAAATTTTTCTACCATGTTCATGTTTTTCAAGTCGAGCAATAATTTCATCTTTAGCAACATTAGTATGACTAATAATACAAATACCTTTATATGGGCTATTCCATTTTTTTGATAATAAAATAAGCTTGGCAGCAATTAATGTTGTTTTTCCTCCGCCAGGGCATGCTTGGACATCAATAAAATTTTTTAAAGCCTCTCTGCGGCTACTATCAAATTGAAGGGACATTTCTCCTTCTAGTAAATTAATATCATCATCAGAGATATTAAACATAATCATCTCCAGTTGCGGTTAATTCTGAGAATGGTTCTGTTACGTATGCAATTGCTTCTACAATATATGATGGAAGATGTGCTCGAAGTTCTAATGGTTTATTTTTATATTTACTTTTTAATATATCGACTAACTTGTATGTTGCTTCTGTTTTCCCTGAGCCTTTCTTTTCAATCATACTATATATTTTAATTGCTTTTTCTTCGATATCCGTAGGTAAAGTTGAAAATTCGGGGTCACTTGTCACTTTTATTGAGGAATACACATGCTCAGCTAGACCATATTTGCAGAGACAATACTCAAAAGTCCATTCATTAGAAACAAAGGTATAAACATTTTCACCATCTATTGCTCGTTTCTTTTGAAAATGGTCGTCTATTTTCTCCTGTGTATCATAATAGTCCTTCCAATACTTTAAATTTCCTTTTGCTTGAGTATCTAGATTAGGATATTTTTTATTTTTAAACCCAATAGGGTTATCAGCTCTAGCTTCAGCTTTCATTGGCCAAATATCTAAATCTGTAATACATGCGACTTTTATTGGAAGTGTCGAAGTTGAACTATTTCTACGATAGATTTTTGCATAGCGTTTATAGGCGAGATTGCCAACATTAACCAAGGAAACACCATAATCTTCTAAAGGTCGACCTAGAAGTTCTGCAATCGTGGGTAATAGGATGTTCTCTCCATCACCTTCTACAATTAGAACACTTTTAGCAAAAAACATATTTGCTTTACTAACATCTAAAAATTTTGCTAAGAATGGATAGTCATCAGAATCGAGTAATGTGCATTCCCTTCTTAAAGGAAATGCAATTCCACTATTCATGATGATTAGATTCTCTAGAGGTGCTTTAGAAGCAAAGTGAGGGCTATGAGTAGATAATATACATTGTAGATTTGGTTGATCTTCAGTTAAATATTTAAGGAACTTCATTTGAAGTTGTGGATGTAAGTGGGCTTCTGGTTCCTCAATGAGAAGTAAAGGGAATTCATCGGAACTTTGTGATAACAACATAAGCTCTGTTGCCATAAATAATAGATTGCTATATCCAAGACCATGAGATTTCCCAGCGTGATCTAAACCCAATGACAATTTTTCTAAGATTACTCGAAAAAGTGCTTGTCTTTCTGTTTCATTCAATTCTTCTAATGCTTTGCTACCAAGCATATTTAAAGATGGAATAAATTTTTTATCATTAAATGTGATTTTGTCTAAAAGAGCTTGGATTTGTCCTTTTGTATCTATAACTGCAGTATCATCTTTAATTGCTTGATTCGCACAAATCATGGTACGAATTAGCCTTTCCACATTCTCTTCATTTTTTCCTAAGATTTCGTGGTTAGCCAGGATTTGAGATAACCGTGATGCGCGCCCTGCTGATAATTCTCCTTCAACATCACGTAAAGGCTTTAAGTAAGTTGTAGAAAGATACATGCGCGCTACTTTCTCTAGAGCGGGTCCTTCAGCATTTTGTCCAGAATTTATATCTGTTTGAATAAATTGACCGATTTTGTTGGTTAATTGTTTGATAGATGCGGTCAGATTTACGTATAAAAATGCTTCAGATTGGCTTTGTGTATTCTTGATATATGTAATGTGCTCAGGAAAAATACTTTGGTCATCAATACTAAGATCTGCAAATTTCAATTGAATATTCAAAGTATTTTTACCATCATGAAAATCGGAAATTATAAATTTTGTCCACTCTGATGAGTTAGTATCTAACACAAGTCTAATAGCATCAATAAGAGCAGTTTTACCAGAGTCATTTTCCCCGATTAGAATGTTTAGACCTTTATTCAACTCCAGTTCAAAATTTTGAAAAATACGAAAATTATTTATCTTTATCGATTGTAAGTACATGCTTTTACTCTAAGTATTTCTTGAATACAAAATTTATATCATATTTTCTTACTAATGGTCGAAAAGTCTCCGTGAATAAAATTTCAGCTTGAATAGCCACTGATTTTATAAAATCTTATAGATAAAATGGCTACTTAACGAGGTGCCTGTGAGTAGTAAAAAATCCTTAAGAATTCAAAATTGAGAGTAGCTAGTAGCAATCAATAATTTACCAAACAGTAAATTATCTTTAAACCAAGTACCTACATGTTGGTTATTATTGTTGATTATCATAAAAATATTAGTGACCAAAAATCAAAGTACACTACACTACCCTAAATTACATCACGCAAAATAAAAACACTATAGACTTCTTTCATAATTCATTTTTTGCTCAGCTTTAAATTATAGATTCCCGCAATTAAATTGAATCTTAAGCCCAGTCTTTTTCCTCGATTACGATATCGCTCGGCAAGGATTTTGAAAG
>NZ_JAMCOU010000033.1:0-212500 GCF_023499985.1 Acinetobacter amyesii
TGAAACCTCTTAGCGCTGATGGTAGTGTGGGGTTACCCATGTGAGAGTAAGTCATCGCCAGCTCATTATTCGAAACACCCCCTGCACTAGTGCAGGGGGTGTTTTTTTATGCGGGGAGAAAAAAGAAAAAAGGAAAAGAACGTTATAAAAGTAGAAAAAGCTAAAGCACAAAAATAGGAAAACGAGAGATATTTAAAATGAATGAGGCTAAACAGCGCTAAAAATTTACATCAAGGTGAGTTTATATTCTTTATAGTGAAGTACGGTCTCAATGTATAAAAAGAATAGGATGTACATATGCTCCAAAATCTCGATGAAGTCTCTATTTTAGAGATATTGCAGCAACGCTTTGAGGCAAATATGCAGCGGCATCCAGAATTGCTTTGGGATGATGTTAAAAAGCAATTGATTGCACAGCCCTCAAAACTAAAAATGTTAATCGAAATGGAAAAAACAGGCGGTGAGCCAGATATTGTTATGCTGAATCGGCAATCTCATGACCTGATATTTTATGATTGCAGCTTAGAGTCGCCAAAGCCTAGACGAAGCTTGTGTTATGACCATGATGCCTTGGAGAATCGGAAGGATCATCCTCCGAAAAATAACGTTATAGACATGGTTCGAGACATCGGTGCTGAGCTGCTGACAGAAGAAGAATATCGTGCGATACAGCAAGTTTTTCATTTCGATTTAAAGACTTCGAGTTGGATCGTAACGCCAGCGGATATTCGGCAAAAGGGCGGGGCACTGTTTTGTGATCGACGTTATGATCATGTATTTAGCTATCATAATAGCGCGCAGTCATATTATGCGTCTCGTGGATTTCGCTGTAAGCTAGTGATTGCTTAATCTCAGTGCTATCAAGGTATTTAAAACAATCAAGAGCGTTAAAGTGAGCTTTTCTAAAGATGTAATTGCGTTTGTTTTTTAGACATTTAAAATTTTTCTAAACTAAAGATAGAAATAAATGATGGTGTGTCGTTCTGAAGTTTAATGAAAGAATAGAAGAATTAGACCTAAAAACTAGGATATTATGATTTAAATAAATCAGTTAAATAATCATATATTGATAATGTTTAATAATTAAACTAAAACATGAAAAATAACACAATTAACATGCACTTATAAGCAATTCGATTTATTAAACATACGTCTAATATCCCTAGAAATTACTGTTCCGTATATTCCGTGGCTGTTGAATTTTACTTAAAAATTCAATGAATGTTATGGACAAGTACTCATGGGAGATGAGAACGATGACAACGGAAAAAATAGACATAAATTCTGTAGTCGATAAGGCTAAATTTACCCCGTTCCACTTCAATGTAGTGGCTTGGTGCTTATTGATTATTTTATTTGATGGCTACGATTTAGCGATTAATGGCGTGGTTTTACCATTATTGATGCAAGACTGGGGCTTAAGTGCAATGCAAGCGGGGATGCTTGCCAGTACTGCGCTCGCAGGGATGATGTTTGGTGCCATGTTCTTTGGTTCTTTAGCAGATAAGATTGGCCGTAAAAAAGTCATCATGATCTGTATCGTTTTATTTAGTGGTTTGACCTTTGCTGGTGGTTTTGCGTCGAATCCAACAGAATTTGGTATTTTGCGTTTCTTGGCTGGTTTAGGGATTGGCGGTGTAATGCCTAACCTTGTGGCTTTAACGTCGGAATACGCGCCGCAGAAGATGCGTAGCACACTAGTAACGACGATGTTTAGTGGTTATGCAGTCGGTGGTGTGATGGCGGCACTTTTAGGTTCATGGTTCACCCCTGATTTTGGTTGGCAAATCATGTTCTTTATTGCAGGTATTCCACTTTTCCTTTTACCTGTCATTTGGAAATTCTTACCTGAATCTTTGGCATTTATGGTGAAAGAAAACAAACAGGAAAAAGCCCGCAGTATCGTGAAGCGCTTAGCGCCTGAAGTGAAAGTGACTGAAAATACAGTGTTCACTTTACCGCAAGAAAATGTACCTGAAGCTGCTAACGTGGTGAGTTTGTTCCGCCGTGGTCGTGCCGTAAATACATTGCTGTTTTGGGTGGCGTTCTTTACGTGCCTATTGACCATGTATGCGCTAAGCAGCTGGTTACCAAAACTGATGATGGCAGCCGGTTATTCTATGGATAACAGCTTGATGTTCATGATGGTCATGAACGTTGGCGCAGTTGTGGGTATTGTTGGCGGTGGTATTTTGGCTGACCGTTTCCATTTAAAACCTGTGCTGATGGTTTTGGGTATGATGGGCGCGATTGTGATGAGCTTGATGGGCTTCCAATCGAATCAGTTCTTGCTATACATTTTGGTATTCTTGGCAGGTGCTGCATCTATTGGTTCGCAAATGCTGCTATACAGCTATGTGGCGCAGTATTACCCACTTGCTGTACGTTCGACGGGTATTGGTTGGTCTTCTGCGATTGGTCGTATGGGCGCGATTGTAGGGCCGATCTTGATTGGTGGTTTGCTTGGTATGAACTTACCTGCGCACTTCAACTTTATGGCGGTGGGTTTACCTGTACTGATTACTGCGATCGCGGTTGCATTGATCATGCATGGAAATGACAGTGATAAAATTGATGTTAAAGAGGCATCTACAGCCAAAGCTTAAGTTGTGATTCTTTAAAAAGAAAAGTCTCCGAAAGGGGGCTTTTTTGTATAATATTTAAAATTTTTTATTAGAAAATTATCATGAATGAAGAAAAACCAAATAGTAGAAATATACCTTTACCGATACAAAGAGAAGTTAGACAAAGATGTGGCTTTGGATGCGTTATATGTGGAATGCCATTATATGAATATGAGCACATGGAAGAATGGGCTTTAGTCAAACGTCATATTGCTGATGAAATAACACTATTATGTGATCAGCATCATCGTGAAAAAACTAGTGGTTTATTGCCTAAAGAACAAGTTAGAAAAGCTAATGAAAAACCATTTAATTTACAAGAAGGGATATCTAAACCTTACCTTTTGCATTTTTCAGGAGAGGAAGCAATTGTTGAGATAGGAGGAAATATTTTTAGTTGTAAGGATCAAGGATACGGTACAGCTATGGTACCCATTAGTGTTGATGGGACACCGTTAATTGGGTTAATACTTGCGGATGGACATTTTTTACTAAATTTAGTAATTTTCAACGAATATAACACTCCCATTTTGCACATTAAGAATAATCAATTAATTTTCAAACCTTTAGCTTGGGATATTCAATTGGTTGGTACTACTCTTACTTTAAGAGAGAACCATCGAAAAATTTTAATAGAAATAGAATTTTGCCCTCCTAATAAAGTTATATTCAAACGAGGAAGATTTCTTCGCAATGGAATAGAAATTTTAGTTCGTCCTACAAATATTCTTATTACAAATAATAGTACTATCATCAAAAATTGTACGGCTGTGAATTGTTATGGAGGTTTGATAATTGGCTATCATGAAAAAGCAATTGGTGGATTTTTTGCTATGGATGGAATTAGTAGATATTTAGGCTCAAATAAAGAAGCATTAAAATTTGAGAAAGAGTCTTTACAAGGAAGTAATATATAGTAAATGCTTAGTTAATCCATATTGAGCTTAATAAATATGAAACTCAACTCATTCTCCCCAATCCCTGAAGACGATGAAGAACTGCATTTGCCTGAACTGGTGTACTGGTCATCTTTAGGTGAACTTGCAGAAGTCGAAAAATCATTGGCAAATGGCACAGACGTAAACTCTGCCGATGACGAAGGCTATAGCGCACTGCATGCAGCAGCAGAAAATGGCTATTTAGACGTAGTGAAGCTGTTGGTAGAGAAAGGTGCAAATGTACAGCATAAGACCCAATACACAGCATTAGAGCTTGCAGAAATGGCAGGCAATGATGATGTAGTGGCATACTTAAAAAATTTGTAAGCCATACATCTTATAAAGTAGATTCATAAAATACCCGCATGCAATATGCGGGTATTTTCATTTTAGAATTATTGTTGCTGTTGCTGTTGCTGTTGCTGTTGCTGTTGCTGTTGCTGTTGCTGTTGCTGTTGCTGTTGCTGTTGCTCAAGCTCCTGCTGAATCGCTTGATTAAACGCAGGCAAGTCATCTGGACAACGAGAAGTAATGAGCACCCAACCACCCGTATTACAGCGGTGCACCTGCTCATCGACCCAATGTGCACCCGCATTTTCCAAATCCAAACGAATACTTTTATAAGACGTCAGAGTTTTATCACGAATTCGTTCAGCATTAATGAGAGCCCAAGGACCATGACAAATTGCAGCAATAGGTTTTTGATGGTCAGCAAAGTTTTGAATAAGTCGCAGTGCATCTTCATTGATCCGTAGATGATCTGCATTGACAGTTCCGCCTGGAATTACTAACACATCATAGTCTTCAGCATTTACGCTGCTCAATTGGGCATTGGGTTGGACTTCAGCTTCGACCTTTTTGTCTGCTTTTACTGTCTGGACCGCAGCATGTTTAACAGCGGCATGAATGGCTTCAATTCCCTTTTCATTTAAATAATTTAAGGGTTGAATCAGCTCGTCATGTTCAACACCGACATTTGACGTTATCACTAAAGCTTTTAAAGTCATGATTGACTCCTTGCAATGAGGATTGTCTACCACGCTAGCAACTTGACGGATTTGGGTATGTAATAATTTCGCAGGAAAGTGTAAGAAGTTTTGACAGAGATGTTATGCGAAAGTTCTAGATTAGGGCGAATTCTTAAAAAAATCAGCTAGAAAAAAGAAAACCCCGACATCCTGTCGGGGTTTTCTTCGTATTTCGTGTTCTAGATACAACTCCATGTCATATCTCACGTCCTGATGCAGAAACTTATTGTTATTGTTTTATGTTTCGGAAACTTCCTGTCTCCTGATAACTGTAGATTAGGCCTGTTTCATAAACTTGGAAAGCCGCAATTTTCTGCATGTCATGTAAGCCAAAACGTACAAAATTATTCTGTTACCTTTCCAAAGAAAAATCATCTGATTAATTGATTAGAATCAAATGATTATAAAAGGGAAGGGAACAGTAAATGAAACAATGCTTACAATATTTTCGAACGCCTAGCCTTATCGTTGGCATCCTGATGACAGCCGCATGCCATGCGGAAAACACCACAACTACAGCACAAGATCAAACACCAAGCCAAGCTCAAAAAACGGCACAAATCCAGCAAGAACAGCGCTTTAAAATACAAAAAATCGCTCAATTTAATGAGCCTTGGGCCATTCAGTCGCTCACAGATGGACGCTTATTGCTGACAGAAAGAAAAGGTCAGCTAATTATCTTTAATCCTCAAAACCAGCAGAAAATACAGGTGAAAAACCTTCCCAAAGTTGCCTATGGTGGACAAGGTGGATTAGGTGATATTGCACTCGATCCGCAGTTTGAAAAAAATCATCAGATATATCTGAGCTATGCAGAAGCAGGACAGGGCGGTTTTGGCGCTGTCATCGAAAAAGCCACATTAAACCCAAATGAAGCTGCGCCAAGTTTAAAACAGCGAAAAATCATTTGGAGGCAAATTCCAAAAGTAGAAGGTCAAGGCCATTATTCACACCGTATGCAATTTGGCGCAGATGGAAAATTATGGGTGAGTTCGGGCGAACGTCAGAAGTTTGATCCTGCACAAGATCTGCAGTCAAATTTGGGTAAAGTGCTGCGCTTAAATAGTGATGGAACACCTGCTGCGGATAATCCATTTCAGACCCAAGGCGAGGTTGCAAAGCAAGTCTGGAGTTTCGGGCACCGTAACCCTTTAGGCATGGCATTTGATGCAAAACAGCAGCTGTGGGTGGCCGAAATGGGCCCGAAAGGCGGTGATGAGTTAAATCTCGTGCAGCGTGCGAAAAACTATGGCTATCCGCATGTATCGAATGGCGATCATTATGATGATCAACCGATTCCTGATCATCATACTCGGCCTGAATTTGAAGCGCCTGCCATCAGTTGGACACCGGTGATTTCACCGTCAAGTTTGATATTTTACCAAGGGCAAAAGTTCCCGTTGTGGAAAAATAAAGCGCTGATTGGTGGCTTATCTTCAGAAGCGATTGTGATTGTTGATACAGAGCTTAAACCTGTCCAAGAAATACAACGAATTGCCATGCCACAGCGTATTCGAGGACTCATTGAAGCCAAAGACGGCAGTATTTGGGGCATTGAAGATGGAGAAAAGGCATGGTTATTCAAAATTGAGCCTAAATAGTGGCTAAAAAATAAACAAAAAATTCAAAAAATAAAAAAAAGCCCCTACGGGGCTTTTCACATACAGGCCTGCACGAGTTTTAAATCCATCAGCTAAGCCGCATAGTGTTCATCGGCATTAAAGGCATTGGCTTGAATTTGAATCAGTTTACGATTTCCTTGTTCTCCATTCATCCGCCAATGCGCAATTTTAATATTATCGACAATAGCAACATCGCCTTTATGCCACTGTAAAAGCAGGGCATCTTTATACATCGCATCAAAAAATTGCTGCTTTTCGGCATCGTTCCATTCAATTTGTTGACCTTCTGGCGTGTAAATTTCCCATGTCAGTTGCATGCCGTCCGCCGTTGAATCCATTTCAATGTCCCCGCGATTTTCAAAGCAATTTTTGGCCGCCTGATGGGCAAATGGATTGGTATTATTGGCAAAAGCCCACGGCTGAATCACATGCTTTTTCGTATCGGGGTGATGAATCACCAGCGGCGAACGCTGCAAGGTCAATTTGGCTTTTTTATCTTGTCGAATCTCTAAACTAAACGGGCTCTTTTTCAGCAATAACCGATCAAATAATCCCACCTTGCGTGCTGAGACATAAGAAAAATGGTTCCATGCGCCGAGATATTTTTCCTGTAGATGTTTCGGAAAATTCTCCCAAATCTGCTCTAAGTTATTAAATCCTGTTTCTGCTAAATACGTCGATGGTTCCTGACAAAATAAGGCGATATAACGCGAGCGTTCTGAGCGCACGCCGCCTTCAACATGCGGGCCTTGTACCGAGTTTTCGACTGGACCCAATTGCACTGTGTTGCGATCGATATAACGACGGTAGTCGCCAGCGCCGAGCAATTTCTCGCTGTATTTTCGCATCCATGATGCAACCCAGCTGGGCATATTGGGGTTAAATGCATTCCATGGGGTAAACTGAAAATATTGTTCAATCAGTTGGTTAAATTGTTCGGGTTGCTCGATGTTAAAACCACGAAACAGTAAGATGCCATTTTCATGGATTTGTTGTAAAAGCTCTTGTCGATGCGCGCCAATATATTGTGCAAGATCTTGCGGGCTATTGTGTTCTGGAGCGGCATGAAAAATGCGGGTAAAACTATTCAGTTGTTGCTGTTGCAATTGCATAGGTCATTCTCTAATTTTTTAATTCAATTTTTATTGTTGTCGCCTAATCCCTAAGCGCTGACAGTTCGAGCTGCTGAACTCGCAGCCGTTATTCTGTCTAAATTCTCTGCCGATTATAAGTACAGTTTTACTGTTGCGATGTAAGTATTGTTGATAAATTGCGATTTTTCGACGAATAGAGTGCGATCGCTGAATGAATGATGAGATGAAAAAAGCCCTCGACATCCTATCGAGAGCTTTTTAGATTCATTCTAAAGATATGACTCCTGTCATACCGATCAGCGTTCCTGCTGCATGTGCATTATTTATTTTTATTGCAAGACATCCTGTCTCTGTATGTTCTTACTATAGGCGCGTTGCTGTTAAGGCTACAGGCGTAATTACTGCAAGCGCTGTAGGTAAATGCCTACAGCAGAACGCCGCTAAATCCTGCTAGTGTAGTGATCTAAATAACAACAATGAGTTTCGCGCATGCCTGCAACACAAATCGATATACGGATGCAATACAGCATAGAACAAGAACAATAGCTGCAAAATGCTGTCTTTGACGCCTTACAACAGAGTTTTCAACTGCCTCGATATGACCGCAATATACGTTTGCAAGTGCATGCGCCACATCGGTTTCAGGTATGTGATCATTTGACGCAGCCTGAGCGCTTTACACATATCACCATTGATTGTTTTGCGGGACGAACCGTAGCAACCAAGTGTAAGTTATATCAAATGCTCGTGCAGAATTTGGTGGAATTTGGCATTCCGGCCGACCATATCATCATTACCTTATGTGAAAGCCCCCAAGAAAACTGGGGGATTCGAGGTGGTCAAGCCGCTTGTGATGTTGATTTAGGTTTTCAGGTGGATGTTTAGTCTGTGCAAATACATGGATTGTTGCTTTCACGGAGCCTAAACTAAAAAAGCCCCGACATCCTGTCGGGGCTTTTTCGGATTCATTCTAGCGGTATAACTCCTGTCCTACCGTAAGCTTCCTGCTCATTGTCTTATCATTGTTGTTTTATGTTCAGTGACATCCTGTCGCTGTATGACCTTAATATAAAAGTAATCCAATAACGTGAATAGTGTCTATTATCCGCATCTAATGTAAGCCAAAACGTACAACACCTAAATTATCATTCTGTCCGTCGCGTCAATGTATTGCACAGCATCTAGGCTCTAGACCACTAGATCTATGCATCCAAATTGATCTAAACCGCTTTTAAAACAGCAGGAAGCTAGTTTTGAAGTGACAAAAAGCTTTATCAGCGGTGTTACATATTTTTGCGATTAATTGGTTGAATGGTGAACTAATTTATCAGACATTAAAAATTCATAATGAAAAATATACAGGGAATAAGATCGATGCTAAGAATACTTACACAACAACGGACGACATCAAAACTTCAGCTCGCATTAGGCTGCGTCATTGCGCTTAGTGCTTCAGCAAGTTGGGCAGCATCTCCACAAGAGATTAAGCAAATTGCGGAAAGTCAAAAGCAAAGTTATTTAGAGACCTTGAAAACCTTGGTCAATATTGAATCCGGCAGTAAAGATATTGAGGGTTTGAATCAAATTGCTAAGGTGGTCGCAGAGCAATTAAAAGCCACAGGGGCTGAGGTGAACGTGATTCAGCCCAAAGACATCATGAAACTCGATGGTGCGCCAGATCAGACAGGGCCGATTGTAAAAGCGGTACTGAAAGGCAAAGGTAAAACGAACATTATGTTGTTGGCACATAATGATACGGTGTATCAAAAGGGCCAATTACAAGGTCAACCGTTTCGTATAGATGGTAATAAAGCCTATGGTTTAGGTATTTTGGACGACAAGCAAGGTGTTGCTGCAGTGATTCATGTCTTGGATATGCTGAAACAGCTGAAGTACCAAGATTACGGCACCATTACGGTGTTAATTAATTCAGATGAAGAAATCAGTTCACCCGGCTCGCGCCAATTGATTATGGATACAGCTCAAAATCAGGACGTTGTCCTCTCCTTTGAAACCGGTGGTTTAGAGGGAAGTTTGATGTTAGCCACTAGTGGGATTGGTGCGGCTTATTTAGATATTAAAGGGCGGGGTTCGCATGCGGGGGTAAAACCTGAAGCAGGGGTCAATGCCTTGACAGAACTGGCTTTTCAGATTCAACAATTAGAAAATCTATCCAATCCGAAAACGGGTTTAAAGCTGAATTGGACTGTTGCGACGGCTGGAAAAACCCGAAATGTGATTCCTGACCATGCGACAGCGCAGGCAGATGCTCGTTCCTTAAAACCACAAGATTTTGCTGAGTTGGAAAAAACCTTGAAGCAAAAAGTCAAAACCAAAAAATTGGCGGAAAGTCAGGTCGAGGTCAAATTTGAAGTCCGTCGACCACCCTTAGAAGCCAGTCCACAAGCCAAAAAATTGGCCGCGACAGCCCAGCAGATTTACACAAAAGAATTAAAGCTGCCGATGAAAGTTGAAACGACCGCTTGGGGTGGTGGTACTGATGCCGCTTTTGCTGGGGTTAGTTCGAGAGCCGCGATCATTGAGGGACTAGGCATGTCAGGTGATGGATTACATTCAGATAAAGCTGAATATATTTTGACAGATTCTATCGTACCGCGTTTGTACTTGGTGACGCGTTTAATTGTGGAGAGTTCTAAAAAGTAATCGTATCCGATTGGGTGAGATCTAATGAGCCATTGCCCTGAGTTTGGTTGTGGCTCATGTTAGAGCTATTCTTATGTAGCATTTGAAATGAAAAAAGCCCCGACATCCTGTCGGGGCTTTTTCGGATTCATTCTAGCGGTATAACTCCTGTCCTACCGTTAAGCTTCCTGCTCATTGTCTTATCATTGTTGTTTTATGTTCAGTGACATCCTGTCGCTGTATGACCTTAATATAAAAGTAATCCAATAACGTGAATAGTGTCTATTATCCGCATCTGATGTAAGCCAAAACGTACAACACCTAAATTATCATTCTGTCCGTCGCGTCAATGTATTGCACAGCATTAAGGCTATCGACCGATAGAACTATTGACCCAAATCGATCTAAACCTGTTTTAAAACAGCGGGAAGCTGGTTTTGATGAGATTAAAATCTTCATCAGCGGTGTTACATATTTTTGCGATTAATTGGTTGAATGGTGAATTAATTTATCAGACATTAAAAATTCATAATGAAAAATATACAGGGAATAAGATCGATGCTAAGAACACTTACACAACAACGGACGACATCAAAACTTCAGCTCGCATTAGGCTGCGTCATTGCGCTTAGTGCTTCAGCAAGTTGGGCAGCATCTCCACAAGAGATTATGCAAGTTGCGGAAAGTCAAAAGCAAAGTTATTTAGAGACCTTGAAAACCTTGGTCAATATTGAATCCGGCAGTAAGGATCTTGAAGGCCTGAATCAAATGGCCAAAGTGGTGGCAGATCAGTTGAAGAATGTCGGTGCTGAAGTGAGTGTGATCGAAAGTACAGATATTTATCGCATGGACGATACACCTGAGAAAATGGGACCAATAGTTAAAGGGGTATTGAAAGGTCAAGGTAAAAGTAAAATCATGATGATCGCGCATATGGATACGGTTTATGAACGGGGAATGCTTAAAAACCAACCGTTTAAAATTGACGGTAATCAGGTCTATGGCTTAGGTATCATTGATGATAAACAAGGGGTAGCTGCAATTTTGCATGTTTTGAATACCCTTAAAAAATTGAATTATAAAGACTATGGCACGATCACTGTTTTGATGAATTCAGATGAGGAAATCAGCTCACCTGCCTCACGTAAGTTGATTACAGAAACAGCACAAGATCAGGATGTGGTGTTGTCTTTTGAAGGGGGCGGTAAAGATGGTAACTTACGTCTGGCAACCAGTGGCATTGGCGCAGCCTATTTAGAAATTAAAGGAAAATCTTCACATGCCGGTGTGAAACCTGAGGCAGGGGTGAATGCACTCACTGAGCTCTCTCACCAAATCGCACAAATGCAAAATCTATCTGATCCTAACACTGGGTTAAAGCTGAATTGGACTGTGGCGGAAGCGGGTAAAACACGCAATGTCATTCCAGAACATGCTGCTGCACAGGCGGATGTCAGAGCACTACGTGTCCAAGACTTTGAGGCCGTGGAAAAAACGTTAAATGAGAAAATCAAAAATAAAAAGTTATCAGATAGCCAAGTCAGTGTGAAATTTGAAGTCCGCCGTCCACCATTGGCTGTAAATGATGCCTCTAAAAAGTTGGCTGAAAAAGCGCAAGACATCTATAAAAATGAGTTAAACATTCCATTGACTGTTTCTTTGACTCCAACAGGAGGCGGTACTGATGCTGCTTTTGCTGGAGTAAAGTCGAAAGCTGCTGTAATTGAGGGAATGGGATTATCAGGAGATGGGGCTCACTCAAGCAATGCAGAATATATTTTAAAAGACAGTATTATTCCGCGTTTGTATTTGGCAACACGATTAATTGTGGATGTGTCGAAAGCAAGATAATATTCTATATCGCAATGATTAGAAGGAGCCTACCTAGGTGGGCTTCATTATGATTAAGCATACAGAACGAAATGAAAAAGCCCCAACGTCCTGTTGGGGCTTTTTCGTATATTGCTAAGATTCAACTCCTGTCAAATCAATCGCTTCCTGCATGTTCCATTCTTTTTATTCTAGAAACTTCCTGTCTCTGTATGGTTTAACTATAAATAAGGTGCTTCAATTAGCATAGTGGTCAAGGACGCCATCTGCTGTAAGCATTTTCTTACATCGAACGCATGACATGAGTTAAGCACTGACATACTGCACCAATTTATCAAACACAGATTTAAGAGCTTTGTTATCAAACTCATTACCTTCAAAGGTTTCAGCACGGTTACGTGCGAAAATATCGCGAATCTCAACCACAGCATTCGAGTCAATCAACCCTAACTGTGTTGCCACCTGACGAATCTGATCGATCGAACGTGAACCATTGGTGCCACCATAGCTAACGTATGCCGCAGGTTTTCCGGCCCATTCTTTACCGAGGTAATCCAATGCATTTTTGAGCGCAGGGCTGTAGCCGTGGTTATATTCAGGGCTAATGAAAATAAATGCGTCACCTTGTGCGATTTTATCTGCCCATGCTTGTTGTTTGGGTTGGTCATAAATCCCGGTTAATGGTGGATGTGCGCCTGCAAAAATAGGCAGATCCCATTCTTTTAAATCGACAATTTCAGTTTCTACGGTACTGTAGTCATAGCTTTCGATTTCTGAAAGAAGCCAGTTGGCAATCTTAATTGCCGTACGGCCTTCGCGGACACTGCCGACAATAATATGAAGTTTCATCGTATTTCCTGTCTTGTTTTAAAGTCTTGCATTAAATTAATATGAAAACGGTCCGTTGCATATACAGAAAATGTATCGAGTCGATTGATAGTTATAAAAATAGTGATAAAAAAAGCTCCCGAAGGAGCTTTTTATTTGCTGAAACTTAGATCAGTTTTACGCCTTGTTGACCGGCAGGGGTCACTTTGAAAATTTCAACTTCAAAGGTGATATTTTTACCAGCTAGAGGATGGTTGAAATCCACTTCGGTAATGTCTTCACCGACGGTTTTGATCACCCCATACAGACTTTGTTTGGCTTTATCTTCAAACTCAATCATATGGCCTTCAACAGGACGTTGCTCAAATTTGACGGTATCAAATTTTTGTACGTTTTCTGGGTTCCATGGACCAAAAGCATCTTCAGGAGGAAGGCTCACGGTACGGCGGTCACCTGCACGTAAACCGAATAAAGCTTTCTCAAAACCCGGTAATAAGCTGCCATCACCCATGACAAGGCTGACAGGTTCAGCACGGCTACGGGTATTGTCAATTTCTACGCCATTTTCAATAGCAACAGAAAAGTGAAGGTCTACTTTAGAGCCTTCTTCAATACGAGTTTCCTCGTTAGGATTGATAAAATCAGTCATTTTGCGCTTCCGCACGTTGAATTCGGTGTTTTTCTAAGAAAAACGTATCGATAAGAAGCAGGATCGTGCCTAAAGTAATGGCACTGTCTGCAATATTAAATGCAGGAAAGTGGCTGTTGTTGTAATACACGTGAATGAAATCCACCACATAACCTAAAGATACGCGGTCAATTAAGTTGCCGATTGCGCCGCCTAAAATCAGGGCAATGGCAATCGGAAGGACTTTCACGTTTTTTGGCATACGCATGAGCCAAAATACAAAAATGACAGACACAAGTCCTGCGAGTGAAGTAAAGAAATAACGTTGCCATCCACCGGCATCGGACAAGAAACTAAAGGCAGCGCCATAGTTATGTAGTAATGTCCAATTTAAAAAGGGCATGACAGGTACAGGATCTGCGTAGTTCAGATGTGTACTTGCAATCCATTTGGTCCATTGATCCAAAATAATGGCAACAATGGATAAGCCCACCCACACTAAATTGTGTGGGTAGAATTGAAAGAAGCCCTTTTTTTCTTGTGGATTAGGCATATTTTCTCTCTTCGCCTTGACCTGTAGGAAGGTTAATAATACAACGAGAACAAAGACCTGGATGTTCGTGATGTGTATTCACATCAGGAAGCACATGCCAGCAGCGCGCACATTTTTCACCGTCAGCAGCAGAGACTTTGACATTTAAACCGTCAAGGTCAGAGGCTTCACCTTGCGCTGCATCAAACTCATTGACAATCACTTGAGAAGTGATGAGGACAAAACGCAGTTCTTCACCGAATTTGTCTAAAACAGCTTTCAGCTCAGCATTGGCCCAAAGTTCAACTTTGGCAGACAAGTTTGAACCCACAGTTTTTGCAGTACGTGCAGCTTCAATAAACTTGTTCACTGCAGATTTAACGGTGATCAAGGTTTGCCATTCAGCTTCAGTCACTAAATTTGCTGTAGAGGCTACAGGAATGTCATACCACTCCGCAGTAAATACATATTTCTCAGATTGCTCTGGAATCAGTGGCCAAGCTTCTTGTGCGGTAAAGCTCAAGATTGGAGACATCCAACGGACAAAGGCTTGAACCAAGTGATATAACGCAGTTTGCGCAGAATGACGCGCAGCTGAGTCTGCCTTAGTGGTGTACTGACGGTCTTTGATGATGTCGAGGTAGAAACCACCCAAGTCATTAATACAGAAGTTGGTCAATGCGCTGGTCACGATATGGAAGTTCATATCTTCATAGGCTTGCTGAATGGTTTTCTGTACTTCCGCAGCACGTTGCAAGATGTATTGATCCAGTGCGATCAATTGATCGACAGGCAAAGCATCCGTCGATGGTTTGAAGCCATTCAAGTTAGCCAACAAGAAACGCAATGTGTTACGTATACGGCGGTAACCATCTGATGCACGGCTAAAGATTTCTTTACCCGCAGTCATTTCATAACGGTAGTCTGCAGAGGCGATCCAGAAACGTAGACCATCTGCACCCATGTCTTTGATGATGTCTTGTGGAGTGATCACGTTACCGATCGACTTCGACATTTTGCGGCCTTTTTCATCCACAACGAAGCCGTGAGTCAATAAGCCTTTGTACGGGGCGCGGTTATTAATCGCCATAGACGTCAACAATGAAGATTGGAACCAGCCGCGATGTTGGTCAGAACCTTCAAGGTACAAGTCAGCAGGGTCTTGCAATTCTTCACGTTCACGAAGCACTGCAAAGTGTGTTGTTCCAGAGTCAAACCAAACGTCTAGAGTGTCACGAACTGCATTGTAATGCTCTGCATCTGCACCAATAAACTCAGACGCATCACGGTTATACCAGCCGTCAATACCTTCTTGTTCAATCAGCTTCGCTACTTCTTCGATCAGCTCAGGGGTACGCGGGTGAAGTTCGTTGGTATCTTTATGCACGAAGAATGGAATTGGCACGCCCCATGTACGTTGACGTGAGATACACCAATCTGGACGACCTTCAATCATCGACTGGATACGGTTTTTACCCCAATCTGGTACAAAGCTGATGTCATTTTCAATCGCGTTCAATGCACCTTGGCGTAAACCTTTTGCATCCATGCTGATGAACCATTGTGGTGTTGCACGGAAGATAATCGGTGTTTTATGGCGCCAGCAATGTGGATAGCTATGTTTGATCACCACATGTGCCCAAAGTTTGCCTGCTTCGGTTAAAGCAGCAATGATTTTTGGATTGGCTTTGTAGATGTGCTCGCCTGCAAAAATTGGTGCAGTCGGTAAATACACACCGTTGCCGCCAACTGGATTGTCGACTTTTAGGTTGTACTGTAAGCCAACTTTATAGTCGTCCACACCATGGCCTGGGGCGGTATGTACAGCACCTGTACCACTGCCGTCTGTGACATGCTCACCCAAAATCACTGGTACTTGGCGTTCAGCAATTAACGGATGTTGTAGTACTAGGTTTTCAAGTTTTGCACCAGCAAACTCAGCAATCACTTCAACTGCGTTAAAGCCATAACGCTGCGTTGCAGATTCAACTAATGATTTTGCAAGGATGAAGTTTTGCGCTGCTTTGTCTTCGCCAGTTGCTTTCACCAATTGGTATTCAAGCTCAGCATGTAGAGCAACCGCTTGGTTGGCAGGCATAGTCCAAGGCGTGGTTGTCCAGATTACGATATCTGTACGGTCAGTAACGTCTACACCTAGGCGTGCAGATAAATCAGCTAAATCAACAACAGTAAAACCAACGTCAATCGCATCTGATTTTTTGTCTTCGTATTCCACTTCAGCTTCAGCTAAGGCAGAACCACAGTCCAAACACCAGTTGACTGGTTTAAGACCTGGCTCAATATGGCCTGCTTTGGCAATTTCACCGAGTGAACGAACGATGTCGGCTTCTTGTTTGAAGTTCATGGTGAGGTAAGGGTTGTCCCAATCACCAAATACGCCCATACGCACGAAGTCTTTTTTCTGTAATTCGACTTGGGTGTAAGCATATTCACGGCAGGCTTTACGGAAAGTGGAGGCATCTACTTTCACACCGACTTTACCGACTTTTTCTTCAACTTTCAGTTCGATTGGAAGACCGTGACAGTCCCAACCTGGTACATACGGTGCGTCAAAACCGTCCATTACACGGCTTTTGATGATGATGTCTTTGAGGACTTTATTCACCGCATGGCCTAAGTGAATTTGGCCATTTGCGTATGGAGGGCCGTCATGAAGCACATATTTTTTCTTGCCAATACGCGATGCACGAATCTGCTGATAAATGTTGTCGGCATACCACTCTTCTAACCATTTCGCTTCACGTACTGCGAGATTTGCTTTCATCGCAAATTCAGTACCTGGGAGGTTTAGCGTGGCTTTATAATCCACTGCATTTTCAGGAGTTTGCTTATCGCTCATGCAAGTTGTCTTCCAAATTTATCAGCCCGTTGACTGACGCGTTTTACAATAAATAATCGGGGTTTAAAAGGGGAAATGAGGGTGCTGACCTCGAAACTCAAGGAGCTTTTCTACGTCATCATCAATTCCCACTTTCAGTGCTTCAAGCGAAGGGTAGTCCTTTTCGCCATGTAAAAAGTTCAAGAACGTCACCCGCATTAACAGGCCATACAGATTAGCAGAAACATCAGGAAAATGTACTTCTAATCGCCATTCAGGATGTTCCTGTTTAATCGCGGGACGCGTACCAACATGCCCTGCACCAAACAGGGCAGAGGGTGCATAACCTGCAACCCCTAATTTGTCAGCATTTTCGTTTTTTACTTTATCTGTTAAAGATTCGGTTTCACAAATGACATCGACTGCATAAATGCCATTTAAACAAGGTTTATGACGGTTTAAACGGACATTAATGGTAGGAAAATTAATCGTGCGACCGATTTGATCGCCATATTGCACACGACCTGTGATGCTATATGGACGACCTAAAAGTTTTGCGGCATGGGCAAGGTTGCCTGCTTGTAATGTCTGACGAACCAGTGTTGAACTGACACGTTCGCCATCGACTTCAACATTCTGCAGGGCTGTGACTTGGAAGCCGTATTGGCGTAAAAATTCGCTATTGCCTTGACGGTTTTTGCCAAAGTGATGATCTTCGCCCAAAACTAAACTTTGTGTATTGAGTTTATTTTTTAAAATATCGGCAAATTCTTCAGCGCTGAGATTACGAAAGGCATTGTCAAATTTCGCCACCACAATATAGTCGACGCCCAGTTCAGTTAAATATTCGACTTTTTCACGTAGTGAACTGATTCGAGGTGGAGCGTCATAAGCTTTAAAGAATTCAAGTGGTTGTGGCTCAAAAATCATCACAGCTGTTTTTAAGTTTTGTTGCTGTGCTATGTCTTTGAGCTGGCTGACCATCGCTTGATGACCCAAATGTACGCCATCAAAATTGCCAATGGTCACGGCAGTTTTGGGGAGTTCTAAGTGGGGCGCTAAAGCATTCAGACGGAGCAGCTTCATGGGCGAATCAATTGTTGAAAATGTTTGAGGGCTATATATTGCCATAATCTTCTGCGTTCGTCTTGTTGTTGTGTTTTTACTCAAGTTTTTTTATGCAGAGATGAATTTATTATCAGTAAAATAAATTATAAAAATAAATATTAATCAATTTTTCTTATTTAATGGTGTGCTTAAACTATAGACATTCCATTTTGATGAGCATCATGCGATGAAAATGCCATTTTATCAACTCCAGCATAAACAAGACTTGATTCGTCATTTCACCCCAAACTGGTTTACGGTGGTGATGGGCACAGGTGTGGTGGCCCTCATTTTACCATCTATAGCATTGGCGCCGCAGTGGATGTGGTCCATCGGAGCAGGGTTGTGGCAGATCAGCATCGTGTTGTTCATATTGTTTAGTGGGATGTATCTCAGCCGATGGATCTTGTATCCACAAGAAGCCAAGCAGATTTTCCAGCATCCGGTGATGAGTTTATTTCTTGGGGCAATCCCCATGGCACTGGCAACCCTGATCAATGGCGCATTGAAATTTGGCACCACGCTGTACACTGAGTTTTTGGGCGTAAGCATCATCACATGGGCTGAATATTTATGGTATGTCGATGTGTTGATGGCAATTGCGATTGCATGGTGTGTTCCCTTTCTGATGTTTAGTCGTCAGCAACATGCGCTGCAAGGCATGACCGCAGTATGGTTATTGCCGATAGTGGCTTGCGAGGTGGCTGCCAGTTCAGGCGGTTTATTGTTGGCGCATTTACCTGCACAGGCCCATGCTGTCCATATTTTGCTGGGGAGTTATCTGCTTTGGGGGATCTCAGTATTTCCAGCATTTGCCATCTTAAGCATCTTGTTGCTGCGTCTGGCTTTACATCAACTTCCAAGTAAGGAAATGGCGATCAGCAGTTGGTTGGCCTTAGGACCGATTGGGACAGGGGCTTTAGCGCTGTTACTTTTGGGAGAGCAAGCCCCGCGTATTTTGACAGCGGTAGACTTGGCAGATTTAGGACAGGTGTTGCTTCAAGGCGGTGTGTTCGCAGCCCTTGTTCTACTCGGATTTGGTGTATGGTGGTTTGGAATCGCTATACTCATCACACTAAAACATTTACGAGATTTACCCTTTAATCTCGGGTGGTGGGCGATGACGTTTCCATTCGGCGTTTTTAGTTTAGCAGTCATCAATTTGGCGGAACAGACGCAGTTACACGCTATCCAACAGTGCAGCACTTTTTTTGCGGTTTTGCTCTGTACGCTTTGGTTATTGGTGATGCTGAAAACCATACAAGGGTTTTATCGCGGCAGCTTATTTTTTTCTCCGTGTTTAAAAGCGTATTGTGATGCTCAGCGCGCATCTTAAATGATGTCGGGTGAATGTAAATCCGTTGAAGAAAACTATAGCGCGTTGGCTTTGACGGATTTCAGCAAACAAATATAGAGCTTCTGCAAGCGTGTGATGCAGTTACGTTATTTTGCTATCCAAGCAAAACATTCATGTATAAAATTTGCGCGTATTTTCGAGAGATCAACTGGCTTCGAGATATAAACTTGCTTGAAGTGTAAGAACTAGAGCAAGGCATATGGATTAAAACAAAAAAGATAAAAATAAGGATCGAATTATGTGTAATCAAACCAGTTTTTGGGATGATGCCAAAGGATTATTAGAAGAATGGTACGTCGCTTGTACCTCTAAAGAACTCAAAAAAGATCAGCCTTTTTCAGCCACCCTGTATGGTAAAAAAATTGTCCTGTTCCGACAAAAAGATGGAACTGCCGCAGCATTGCTCGATCAATGTGTGCATCGTGGCGTGCCTCTGTCTCAGGGCAAAATGACTGATGGCTGCGTGACATGTCCATATCATGGTTGGTCGTATCAGGGCGATGGGTATGTGGCGCATATTCCTAGTGTCAATGGACAATTTTTTCCAGAAAAACCGCATCCCTTTAAACAGCGTAGTTTTGATGTGTGTGAGCAAGATGGGGTGGTATGGATTTATCTCGGTGAAAAGCCAAAACAAGAACGCCCAGAAATATTTAAATTACCATTTTATGATCAAGCCGGCTGGGTCAGCTATTACATGGTCGGCAGTTATGATGGCGAGATGGGCGCTGTTGCACAGAATATTATGGATGTAACTCATACCATATTTGTGCATGAAGGCTGGTTTCGTTCAGAGTCCGGAAAAGCCGTGGATGCAACCATAGATGTTGGGCCACGCAAAGTGGTCGTTGACTATCATGACCATGATGCAGATGTCGGCATGATGCCATGGCTGACCAATCCGCATGGTGCTGAACAGGTTCACCGCGACAGTTTTATCGCACCGAATATTACCTTGGTGGAGTACCATTGGGGAGAGCCGTCGGGCATGGTGTTTAATAGTCTGATTAGCCCTGTGGGGCCATTTGAGTCACGGGTTTATACCTGTGTTAGCTATAAATTTCCCATTCCAAAATTGTTGTCTAAGGCATTGATGCCGGCTGTGAATGCCTATACTTGGGTGGTCAACAAACAAGACATTAAAATTTTGTCAGCGCGAAGAGCTGGCATTGAGCATATGCCAATGACCCATTCGCATAGTGTGAGAGGGGATATGGCGCATATTGCCTTAGAGAAGATTTTAGATGCCTTACGTCACGACCAACAATTGGCACCGTCTTTTATTGGCAAACGTCCGATGCAATTTCAAATTTGATAACAGTTGAATCTGCTTGAGGAATTTATTTTTCTGAGTAATGTGATTTTTGAAGATGATTTTTTCTGCGCACGTGCAAATGTATGCTATATGAAGGCATCAATTTGAGGAGACCGCTATGCGTCAGCAAATCGCTTTAATTATGGCACTGCCGAGTGAATCTAAAGGCTTATTTGAAGCTGCAGGCATTGAAGTGCATTACAGTGGTATTGGTAAAGTCAATGCCGCATTTAAAGCCTTTGATGTGATTCAAAAAACCGGATGTCATACTTTGCTGAATTTGGGCACTGCGGGAAGTTCACATTTTGATGCACATGCTTTGGTTGAAGTAGCTCAATTTGTACAACGGGATATGGATGTATCGCCTTTGGGTTTTGATGTGGGGGTGACGCCGATGGATACCGATCATCCTGCTGAAATTCAGCCAGAGAGCATGTTTAGCCATTTGCCTAAAGGAATTTGTGGTACAGGCGACAGCTTTGAAACTGGGCTGCCGAAAGTACCGTGTAATCTTGTCGATATGGAAGGCTACGCAATCGCTAAAGTATGTAAAAAACTGGGTGTTCGCTTTGTGTCGGTAAAATATATTACCGATGGTGCGAATGACACAGCACATCTGGATTGGGAAGAAAATTTATTATTCGGCGCAAAGAAATTATTGGAATTATATCAAACAGTAAAATAAGGCATTTAGCTAATTTCGGTCGGCGACCATAGAATGCTATGGTCGTATGCCAATTCGACCCAATTCAATTTACTTTTCTGGGCGTGGAATTACACCGTAAAGCATCATATGAACGGTATGTTGAATAATCCGTTGTTGCATACTGCGATTACGTAAGGTTTTTCCAGTGACCATTTCCATTTGGGTTGCAAAGTCAGCATAGTTTTGCGTGATTGCCCAAATGTTCAGAATTAAAAGTTCTGGATCAATATCTTTTGAAATTTTGCCTTGTTCTTGCCAGTTGCTAATGACTTTGGCTTTGCGTTTCACTAATTTTTTTAGTGGGCCTTTTAAAATTTCAAGAATGTGTGGTGCGCCCTGAATGACTTCAAGTGCGAACAAACGTGAGGCTTTCGGTTGGGTACGAGATACTTCAATTTTCTGCAATAGATAATTGGTGATCGCTTCTTCAGGCTCAAGGTCTGCTTCCAACATTTGTAGCGGAGCAAGCCACTTTTGTAGAACCGTTGTCAGAACTTCAACATAAAGCGCTTCTTTATTTTCATAGTAATAGAAAATATTCGATTTATGCATTTCTGCAATCTGTGCGATCTCATCCAAGCTGGCGCCATTGAAGCCATACAGGGAAAAGACATCCAGTGCTGCATTAAGCAACTGGTGGCGTTTCTGGGTACTCTTTTTTTGTTCCATTAGCTCTTTTAAGAAAATGAAAAGGGAATATTGAATTGTACGGCAAATCAACAGATTTGTGCACAATCATCGTTTTTAATTTTATGAATTTTGGCAGTTTATTCTGTTCAACGGTCAAATAAATACGACGAATGCCATAATATTTCAAATAATCATTTTAGGGTGAAATTTAAATAAATCATTATTTTTAGTCATGGATTTATATGATTTATCGTAATTTTTGTGATGTATTTGTCAATAGGCGATAAATCTCCCCTCAATGCTAAACATGGTTTTTTTGCGATATTGTTCTTGAATAGGACAGGAAGTCACACGGTTTAAGTGATGATTTCCTGCACAAGTACAGCTTAAGTGGCCAAGACCGCTTGTAAGACTTGTTGTTCAAGTTCAGTAAATTCAATGCTTTTTTTTCGTGGGCGGGTCAAATTGACATTAAATTCTTTGGCAATATGGCCTTTATCAAGCAAGATTATACGGTCTGCCAACTGTACGGCTTCACTCACATCATGCGTGACCAAAATCGCGGTAAACCCTTGTTCAGTCCAGAGTTTTTCAATCAAATTCTGCATATCTAAACGTGTTAAGGCATCGAGCGCACCCAGTGGTTCATCTAGCAGCAAAATGCGTGGTTTATGTGACAAAGCACGTGCCAGTGCAGTACGTTGACGTTGCCCCCCTGATAGCTGTGTTGGCCAAAGCCCCGCTTTGTCTTTTAAACCAACTTTCTCGAGGAGTGCTGTGGCATTGGCATGTTGGTCTTTGCTTAAACCGAGTTGCACATTTTTCTCAATGCTACGCCAAGGCAGGAGGCGAGGGTCTTGGAACATCACACGAATATCATCACTGGTGATGCCTTCACGAATATGACGAGCAGACTTAAATTTAATTTCGCCATAACTCGGTTTTTCTAAGTCGGCGATGAGGCGAAGCAGGGTACTTTTACCACAGCCACTACGACCGACAATCGCCAAGAATTCACCGGGTTGAATATGTAGGTCAAGGTCTTCAAGGACTTTAACATCGCCATAAAATTTGTGTAGTTGTTCAATCAGGATCTCTGCGCCCAACACCGCATGGGGGTTGATATCCTCGACTGAAGAACGCTGAGGTTGGGTTGAGTCGTCTGCATGACGGCTTATGCTTAAATCGGTCATCACATGCTCCTTATTTTTGGTAACCCGAGTGCCAACGGAGTAAATATTTTTCTAAGGCAACAGCCAGTACATCGGCTAATTTACCGAGTAAGGCATACAATAAAATCCCGACCAAGACGATATCGGTTTGTAGAAATTCGCGTGCATTCATGGTCATATAACCGATGCCGGCTTGTGCCGAAATGGTTTCTGCCACAATCAACAGAACCCAAACGAGACCGAGTGAAAAACGCAGACCAACCAAAATAGACGGCATCGCTCCCGGCAGAATAATTTCTTTATACAGTTGCCAGCCACTCAAACCATAGCTTTTGCCCATTTCAATCAGTTGAGGGTCTACAGAACGAATACCATGATAGGTATTGATATAAATGGGAAAGAATACGCCGATAGCAACTAAAAAAAGCTTGGCCGATTCATCGATCCCAAACCATAAAATCACCAAGGGAATCAGGGCAAGAGCAGGAATGTTGCGGATCATTTGCAGCGTGGTATCGAGTAACGTCGATGCTGTTTTGGATGAACCATTTAGCAGCCCTAAAAAAAGACCTAAACCACCACCGACTAGAAGTCCAACCAACGCACGACCCGCACTGATTTGAACATGCTTCCACAGTTCACCACTGATCAGTAAGTTCCAAAAGGCCACCACCACCGCACTTGGCGCAGGCAAAATACGACTTTCTAACAGCCCTGTAACAGAGGCAATTTGCCACACGATAATTAATGCAATAGGAAACAACCAAGGCAGCAAACGCTGCCCGAGTTGTGTTCCACGTGAAACCTTCGGTGCTTTGAAGGTTTCAACAGAAACAGTTTTGGACATTAGGCCGGCTCCTGAATCTTTTCAGCTTTTTTATTTTCATCTGGGGTGTAGTTGTTCGCGACAATCTCACCAAATGGGCCGGTTAAGTTAGGTTGCACCAATTTTTGACGTGTTTCCAATGGCAGTAGTGGGAACACCAATTCTGCAAAACGAATAGACTCTTCAAGGTGTGGGTAACCAGAGAAAATAAAAGTGCTAATACCTAGATCGGCATATTCTTGGATACGTGCGGCTACAGTTTCAGGATCACCAACGAGTGCCGTACCTGCACCACCACGAACCAGGCCAACACCCGCCCATAAGTTTGGCGATACTTCTAATTTGCTACGGTCGCCGTTGTGCAGTTCAGCCATACGGCGTTGACCAACAGAGTCCATGGTTTTGAACTTGGCTTGCGCGGCTGCAATGGTGGCATCGTCGACATATTGGATCAGCTCTTCTGCTGCTTTCCATGCCTCTTCATTGGTTTCGCGCACAATGACATGTAAACGAATGCCATAATTCAGTTCACGTCCTTTGGCTTTGGCTTTTTCACGCACCACTGCAATTTTTTCTTTTACCGCAGCAGGTGGCTCACCCCAAGTCAAATAGGTGTCAACTTGATCTGTCGCGAGTTCAACAGCAGCTTCTGACGAACCGCCAAACCATAGTGGTGGATACGGTTTTTGTACCGGCGGATAGAGTAATTTGGCGTCGTCTACACTCAAACGTTCGCCATGGAAGGTATAGCTTTCACCAGTATGTGAACGGGTTAAAATTTCACGCCAAATCGTGGTGTATTCCGCGGCAGTTTTGTAACGCGTCGCATGATCTTCATAGACACCATCACCCTTGAGTTCTTGCTCATCACCGCCTGTAACTAAATTCAGTAAGATACGACCGCCAGATAAACGGTCAAATGTTGCAGCCATACGTGCAGTCAGTGCAGGCGTTGTCACCCCTGGGCGTAGCGCGACTAGAAATTTTAGATTTTTAGTGGCATCAATCAAGCTTGCAGCTGTAAGCCATGGATCTTCACATGAACGACCTGTCGGAATCAGAACGCCTTCATAGCCAAGATTATCCACCGCTACCGCAATTTGCTTCATGTAGGCATGATCGACTTGGCGTGCACCTTTACTTGTTCCCAAGTAGCGACTGTCACCGTGGGTAGGGATAAACCAGAAAATTTTCATGTTCAGTTCCTTGTATTTTTGATGGCTCGGGTATCAATGTGATGAAGGTGTCCAAACTTGCTTTTGGACTTGAATGTTGTTTGGAATCAGTTGGACTTGTTTGAATAAGTCCGCAATATTTTGCTGTGCTTGTATGACCTCAGGTGTCAGCGGGCGCACAGGAGATGGTTTAGATCGGCGTGAAAAGGCTTGTGCAGCAATGTTCTTTTGCAGCCCTGTGCTGTTTTGATAAATCTCTAAAGCCACATTTTGGTTCTTCACAATCCACTGATCGGAAGCGTCTAGGGCCTTTAAAAATTTAGCTGGGGCATCAGGGTGTGCTTGAATGACTTTTGGATTTGTCACATAAAATGAATAGGTTTTTGGAAAATCACCGGATTGAATCAGCACTTTAGCCTGAGCATCCAACTCCGCTGCAGATAAAAACGGGTCCCAAATGGCCCATGCATCAATTGATTTTTTATCAAATGCGGCACGTGCATCAGCCGGTGGAATCCAAATCGGTTGGATATCGCTCCAAGTCAAACCGGCTTTTTCTAAAGTTTTGGCTAATAACTCATGCGCACTCGAGCCTTTTTGTACAGCAACGCGTTTGCCACGTAATTCTTGAATGGTTTTGATTGAGCTATCCGCTGGAATCACGACAGCAAGCGACTGTTCAGGCACCACTTCATAGCCAATATAATTCAGGTCTTTATTGGCAGCTTGAGCAAAAATAGGCGGGGTGTTGCCGACATAGCCATAATCCACCGCACCGACCGCAAGAGCTTCTAACATTTGTGGGCCAGCAGGGAACTCTTTCCACTCAATGTGAGCGCCGGGAAATTGTTGTTCAAAGAGCTTTTGTTCACGGGCAACTAGCAAATTTAAGGCTGATTTTTGGAAACCGATAACCAAGGTTTTTACGGCTGTTTCAGCTGGTTTTTCACCATCCTGCTGTGCTGTTTCTTGTTTTTGGCAGGCACTGAGTCCAAGGCCAAAAGTGGTTAAAGTCAGTATGGAAAATGTTCTTAGAATACGCATGGCATCGCCCTTATGCTGTGGTCGGCTTATTTGATAATGGCCGACTCAATATTTAATTTATTGGGAATTAATTTTTCGTTATAAAACGCATCAGCGACTTGCTGCTGCTCTTGCGCCACTTGTGCAGTAATCGGCGTCACTTGATTGCCTAAGCGGGAAATTGATGTTTTAAGCACATCCAGACCTAAGCCAGTTTTGCCTTCGAGTAATTTGACCGCTTCATCTTGATTTTTAGAGACCCATTGCGTGGTCAAATTCAACTCATTCACCACAGCTTGCAGGACTTTTGGATTTTCCTGAGCAAATTTGCGATCGGCCAAATAGAACTGGTAGTTCTTCACCAAGTTTTCGCCATTGGCAATGGTGCGAGCATTAAGTTGATGCTCAGCGGCAGAAAGGAACGGGTCCCAAATTACCCATGCATCGACTGCACCTTTTTCAAAGGCAGCTCGTGCATCGGCAGGCGGTAAATACACGACATTGATGTCGCTAAATTTAAGCTGATTGGCTTCCAACAACTTGAGCAACAGGTAATGCACGTTTGAGCCTTTGTTTAAGGCCACACGTTTACCTTTTAAATCCTGAATACTGTGAATAGCCGAATCTTTTTGCACAATTAATGCTTCTGCTTTTGGAACAGCAGGTTGGTTGGCAATGTAAACCAAATCGGTTTGAGCGGCTTGAGCAAAGATAGGTGGTGCTTCACCGACTTCACCAAATGACACGCTGCCTACATTGAGACCTTCAAGCAGCTGTGGACCCGCAGGAAATTCCACCCATTTGATATTTACACCTTGGCTTTTTAAGGCTGTTTCTAAGGTTCCGCGTTCTTTTAAAATTGGCAATAAGCCATATTTTTGGAAACCAATATTTAAGGTGACATTTTCTTCAGCCTCTTTTTTGCCACAGCCCGACATCATCATGGCACCCACAACCGCTGTAGACAGTACAAGTGTTTTTGTCCAAAGTTTTGCTTTGTGAGTACGCATGTGTTGCTCCTATAAAGGTCTAAATGTGCAGAACTGTTGATTTATAAACACATAAGCTAAAGAGTTTTCTTTTTCGAAAAAAATAAGAAAACTTAAATTTAAAATCAGGAAAAAAGATAAATAAAAATCAGCAAAAGTTATGAAAAAATATGATTTTATAAAAACATATAATGTTTCAATGTATTGTTTTAAGTTGTTGAAATTATTTTATTTATTTGGGTTATTTGAATGGCAGATATGGTTATTCTGTGGCTTGCAAAGTGATTTGAGGGTGTAGCCAATGGATTCGGCATAACCTTATGCAAAATAATGCTATTCAGCACATAAAAAAAGCCACTTTAAAGTGACTTTTTACAAACCAATGAGTTTCTTTGGTAGTTATATAAGGCCTGACGGGCACTTGGTAAGTCATCGACGCTGACTTGTTCAAAACCTTGTTCAAGGAACCAATGCGCTGTCCGTGTGGTCAAAATAAACAATTGTTCAATACCTAAATCTCGCGCTTTTTCTTCTAAATAATGCAAAATTTGGCTGCCACGATTCGATTTTCGATAACCTGGATGCACAGCCACACACGCGATTTCAGCAGAACGTTTTTCATCCCCTGTGACAGGAATCGGGTACAACGCAGCACAAGCCAAAATCGTACCGTCACGTTCAATCACTGCAAATTGTCCAATTTCATTTTCCAAACGCTCGCGTGAGCGATAAACCAAGATACCTTCTTGTTCGAGAGGGCGTAAGAGATTGATTAAGCCACCCACATCTTGAATATCGGCAGTACGCACTTCTTCATAATGCGCATCCGTGATCATGGTGCCAGAACCATCACGTGTGAACAATTCTTCGATCAATGCGCCATCATAGGCATATGAAATAAGATGAACACGGTGTACGCCTTGTAACGAGGCATCTTTAGCAACGCTTAAATGCAGGGCAATATCGGGATTAGAATCTTGATATTGCAAAATATGCTGATCAAGTTGATGAGGTGTAATTTCGCGTTGTAGCTGCCCATGTTCATTGTGCAAACCGTGTTGTTTGCCCAAGAAAATCAACTTATCCGCTTTTAAACTGATCGCGGTTTTGGTCGCAACTTCTTCAGCCAATAAATTAAACACTTCACCTGTAGTGGAATAACCTGTCGGCCCAAGCACCACAATGTTTTGGCTCTCTAAATGACGTTGAATTGCATCGATATCGACGGAACGAACTTCACCAGACAGTTGAAAATCGATACCGTCACGAATGCCATATGGTTTTGCCGTGACTAAATTACCTGAGACCACATCAATACGCGCGCCATACATCGGTGAGTTGGCTAAACCCATAGATAGGAGGGCTTCAATTTGCAGACGAATGGAGCCAACAGCATTCATCACAGCAGGTAAAGATTCGCGAGTGGTGATGCGACGATGATGATGAAACGGTGTCTGGATGCCGCTGCTTTGTAAATTATGATTGATTTGCGGACGGGCACCATGCACCAAAATTAGACGAATACCAAGCGAGTGTAATAAGGCAATATCGTGAATAATGTGTTGAAAATTTTCATGTTGCAGCGCTTCACCATCAAACATGATGACAAAGGTTTTGTTGCGATGCGCATTAATATAGGGTGCAGAATGACGGAACCAATGCACATACTGTAAGGTTGTGCTGGAAGATGGTTCAGTGATATTCGTTTGCATGCCTATGCCTGTTTATTCGCTTTGGTATGGATGATTCTAAACAAAAACATATGACAGCGGAAAGCAAATATAAAAAAACACCTGAACAGTGTTCAGGTGTTGGGAAAGGGACTTAAGAGATCGTCGAATGATTAGCCATTCTTAATGCGAATGATGCGATCGGTACGATCATTGACTAGCACGTAGTCACCATTGATTTTGTACCATTGTTGATAACGACCAGTGTTCGGTAAGCGGCGCGCTTCACGATCACTCACTTTGTAGCGGCTTGAATCGAAATAACGAGGAAGGCTTTGACCAACACGCCAATCGCGGCTTGGATTTACACGACGAAAGTCATTACGGTCGTAGCGATTATTGTCATAACGGTTGTTGTTATTCCAATTGCTCGGACGGTGATCTTTGTCCCAACGGTTGTCTTGATGTTGGTATGACGGATGGTAACGGCGGTCATCTTGACGATGGTCTGGCGCAGCAATGGCTGCTGTTGTTGCCATCAAAGCCGATACGGAAAGAACTAAACTCGATACGATTTTGTTCATGGGACACCTCTATACATTTCTAATCTGTTTTTCGATGATTCAAAATTAGCGAGAAAGTTCAGAGAAAGCGTGGGGGCAATATAGTTGAATTGTGAAATGTATGGAGGAAATTTGAAGGTGTGTAAATGATCTGAACGCTAGGCAGCATCAGCTTTTGCGGTTAAACATTAAAAAAAACTCATAAAAAAGCCCAGAGTTGATCTGGACTTTAAAAATATGGCGAAATTAAATTCAAAACGGCTTACATACCTAAAATTTTCAGAATACTGTTACTATCTGAGTTGACCAATATGTAGTCATTATTGATTTTATACCATTGCTGATTACGCGATGGTTTAGGTAAGTTATGGTCTTTATAATCGACTTTATAACCATTACCACGATAATGCTGTGGCATCACATAGCCCGTTTGCCATTTATGTTGTTGCAAACGTTTGACTCCACGTTGTTCACGCATACGGCGTCGATCTTCAAGATCGTCATCGTCCTGATAACCACGGAAATCACGATCTTTTTTCATTTGACCATATGCATTGCCGCGTGGGCCATCAAAGCCACGTTCATCGTTCTTGAAGTGAGGCGCTGCAGACGTGATGCTGCTTGCTATTAAAGCACTGAAAGAAATAGCCAAAATTGGCAAAATCTTTTTCATGTTCAACCCTCATGAGTAATTTATCTTCAATATCACTACTGTACGCATTAAATGCAGAGAAACTGTGAAGAAAGATGAATATTTCTTTAAATAAAACGAAGAGATTGCGGATATTATGCGATAAATTTCGTGCTGAGAACAATCTTTCCATCTTGAAAGCGATGGTCCGATAATGCGTGCTTTTTATCCTTGCAATGCAGTCTTGATCAAATTTGAGGTCTATTGTAAGCACGATCAAAAACGCCCATCAAGTCTTGATGGGCAAATAGGGTAGAGATACTGGAATGAAAACGGTGGGTAAATTCGGGTTTTAGTACCACTGCTCATTGAGGCATTGGAGTGAATAAATCGCTTGAGCCACAGATTCAGCTTGCTCGGCATCGTCCATTGCAGAGATCAAATTTTCAGTCAGTTGTAAGGTTTCAATTGAACGAATGGTTTCAATTTTACGTGTTTGATCAGCCATTTGGGTCTCCTTGCCGTCGGTCTATGTCATGGCCAACAGTCTATGCTTTTATACTTAATTTGAAAAACCGAATATTATTATAAAAATAATTTAAAAATACGATCAATGGCAAGTTGGGTAATGAAGCTGTCTATTGATCAAAGCTTGTTGAATTTCAAATGCTAATCTAAGAGTTTAAAAAAAGGGCATCAAATGGCCCTTTTTAGTTCTAAATGTGTCACTTGGAACGTAATTAGTATGCGTATTTCAGGTCGGTATAATCCGTTAATGATTTTTGAATATGAGCTTGAATAAATTCATTAATATCTTCAGGTGTCATTGCTGCACCTTGTTTGGTAATCACATGCTCAAACGGTGCTTGATCTTGCGCAATGATGCGATAAACAAAGTTAGTGATCACTTGAAAGCCTGCTTCTTGCTTTTGAATGCAAGTGACATAGAAATAGGCATGCTCAAAGTTTAAGTCAGTATGCGAAAAAATAAATTGTTCAAATAATTTTGCATTTTGACCGACATCTAAGCCCTTTAAATCGTCCACGATACTCGGGTCGAATTTCATGCCATATTTTGCTGAAATCGGTTGACCATCGACCAGTAGGTTAACCATGCCATCCTCAGTTGGAGTCACTGTAATATTGCTAAAGTCAGACATGTATCAATCCAATGTTTTTAAAGAATGCCCCAAGTATCGGCAAATTTGCTAAAAACTCAAGTCGACTTTCGCGTGGACACCGCGAAATCAGTCGGTTAATGATGTCTTGTAGGCATTCAATACATAAAAAAGGAAGCTCGCGCTTCCTTTTTTAAATTGGCTTTAAGCTTATTCATCTTGGGCATCTATGCTGGCACCGGTTAAATGCAAGCTGTCATCACCCATCAAATATAAATACGCAGGCATGATGCTTTCAGGCGTAGGCAAAGTTTTTGGATCTTCGTCTGGATACGCCTTTGCACGCATGGCAGTACGTGTCGCACCGGGATTAATGCAGTTAAAACGAATATTGGGATGCTCATTTTCTTTGGCGAACAATGTACTCACAGCTTCAATGGCAATTTTTGAGACCGAGTACGCGCCCCAACGTTCACGGGCTTCACGTCCCACACCCGAACTGGCAAAGACCACTGAGGCATGCTCAGATTTTTGCAGTAGGGGCATCAGCTCTTGAGTCAGTACAAAGGGCGCACGAAGGTTCACCGCCATGACATCATCCCAAACATCCACAGGATAATGTTCTAGTTCAGTTCGCTCACCCAAGATCCCTGCATTATGCAAAATGCCGTCTAGGCGACCAAATTGCTTTTCTAAGGTGTCGACCAATAGCTCATAGTCACGAGGAGAGGCACTAGACAGTTGTAGCGGTAAAATCGCCGGTTGGGGGGCACCCAATCCTTCAATTTCATCGTAAATCACTTCTAGTTTATTCAGTGTGCGTCCATGTAAAACCACGGTTGCGCCATGTAAGGCATAGCTGAGGGCAGCCGCACGGCCAATACCATCGCCCGCACCTGTAATCAGGATAATGCGATCTTTGAGCAGATCGGGGCGAGGTTGATATTCTGAATATTTCATCCGTACCTCCTCGTTTTATTGTGTTGTGTTCTATCGTTATAAAGTCGCTGTGTTTAGCGTTTTCGGTTTGATGACCAAATCATGAATGACTTCATGCAATTCAGCAACAGTCTTCACTATACAATCTGCATGCCAAGCTGTTAAGTCATCTTTGTGTTGTAAAGGTAAATAGCCATAAGCCGCAAGAATTGTGTACATCTGCGCATTACGACCGGCATCGATATCACGTGGATGATCACCGACATAGATACAGTCTTGAGCATCTAGATGAATGTGCTTGGCTGCTAAATACATCGGCTCTGGGTCTGGCTTGGTTTTACTGACATCGTCTGGGCAAACCAATACCGAGCAGCGTTCAGTTAAATTCAACGCTTTGAGCAACGCTTCACTGAGTGAACGCGGCTTATTGGTGACAATGCCCCACGGAATTTGATGTTGTTCTAACTCTGCGAGTAGTGGATACATGCCTTCAAACAGATCGGTATCAACTGCAATATCAGCACCATACAGATCTAAAAAGCGTTGACGATGTGCCAGAAAGACAGGATCTTCAACGTCTAACTCTGGATAGACCAGTTTGACCATGGCACGCGCGCCTTCAGATACTTGTACACGAATATCTTCTGCACTGACCACCGCAATGCCTTTGTCACGGCACATGTCTTGAATAATACGAATAAAATCAGCCGCGGTATCAATCAGTGTACCGTCAAGATCAAAGAGTACAGCTTTCATTAGGCTTCTTTCACCGTATGAACCATGTAGTTCACATCCACATTCGGTGCGAGCCAATAGCGTTTGGTGATCGGGTTATAATGTAAACCTGTCATATCTTTGAGTTTTAACTCGGCTTGACGAATATCATGAGCTAATTCTGAAGGTTTAATAAACTTTGAATAATCATGAGTGCCTTTCGCCAACATGCGTAAAACATATTCCGCACCAATAATCGCAAACAAATAGGCTTTAGGATTACGGTTAATGGTCGAGAAGAATACATGACCACCCGGTTTTACCAGTTTTTGACACGCTAAAATAATTGATGCTGGATCAGGTACATGTTCGAGCATTTCCATACAGGTAACGACGTCATATTGACCTGCTTGTTCTTCTGCCAATTGCTCTACAGGCACTTGGCGATATTCAATATTTTGCACATTTTCTTGTTCGGCATGTAGGCGTGCAACATTTAATGGCGCTTCGCCCATGTCGATACCCAATACTTGCGCACCGCGACGTGCCATGCTTTCAGCTAAAATACCGCCGCCACAGCCCACATCTAATACTTTCTTGCCAGTGATGCCATTTGAATGCTCATCAATCCAGTTCAAACGTAGAGGATTAATCATGTGCAAAGGGCGGAACTCAGAATGCTGATCCCACCATATGGCTGCGAAAGCTTCAAATTTGGCAATTTCTTGTGGATCAACATTCAATTGCGACATCGGTTGCACCTCAATCAAGTCTTTATATTTTAGAAAAAAGTTTATGGGAGTTAGTGTAGCGCGTCCTGAAAAAAAAGCGATAAAAGCCTTAAAAAAGTTCACAGAATGAAAACGAAATCGACAGATTTGATTTATAGTGTTGCCATAAACTAATCATAATGATTTTGAGGACGATAAGTTCAATGAAAAAATTCCTTTTAGGCACGATTACAACAGCTATTTTGGCTTTTTCTGGCAGTGCGATGGCAGCGCAATTTGTCGCGGGGACTGATTACACAGTTATTCCAAAACCGATTAAAGTCGAACGTCCGGGTAAAATCGAAGTCCGTGAGTTCTTTTGGTATGGCTGCCCACATTGTTTTACATTAGAACCGCATATGCAAACGTGGTTAAAGCAATTGCCTAAAGATGTACGTTTTGTCCGTACACCTGCAGCAATGAACCCACTTTGGGAACAAGGCGCACGTGCTTACTATGCATCGGAAGCATTGGGTGTTCGTCAAAAAGCACATTTACAATTGTTCCATGACATTCATGTGGGTCAGAAAAATATCTTAGAACAAGGCGCATTTGCGAAGTTCTACACCCGTTATGGTGTTCCTGAAGCGAAATTTAACAGCACATTTAAATCATTTGCTGTGTCTTCAAAAATTGCTCAAGCGAAAAGCTTAGCGGCTCAATATCAATTGAGTGGCGTGCCTGCGATTACCGTCAATGGTAAATACATCGTACAAGGTGAAGATGCACGTACTGTTGAAATCGTGAAATTCCTTGTTGATAAAGAACGCAAAGCGAAATAACAGATGTTTTGAAAAAGCCGCACTCGATGCGGCTTTTTTTATGACGGTACATTTTGCGTTTTAGGTCGATAAATTTTGCGGATCAGCGATTTGAGCCAAAGATCGATCCCAGTGCAAGATGCCACGAAATAAGAGCTGAACTTGGGTCTGAGCTTGGCGGCGAAATTGTTGCAGCGCATCCGTACGTTGTGGAAGCTCAACATGTCGATGTAAGTCAATCCATTGCATTGCCCAACTCAAGGCCAATTCAAACAAAATTTGTCCCAATACTTTGAGGTCTTGTTCGGATTGAATATGTTGAGTCGCTTCAACTTGAGCTAGTGCATGGGCCAAATCGGTACTGAGAAAATTAAACTCACGAGTAATGGCTTGTCTTAAGAATGCTGAACCACCCCAACGTTCAGCAATAAGAAACATCCATGCCTCAGGAAATTGCTCAACGGCATGAAATAAATAATCCAGACTTTGGCGTGTGCGTGCATCTGGCGCTTGAAAGCATTGCTGACTCAGTTGATTGAGGACATTCCGAAGGTGCAGGGCCATTTGGTCGACTAGTTCCAAACCGAGCTCATCCATGTCCTGAAAATGGCGATAAAACGCAGCAGGAACCAAGCCGACATGACGGGAAATTTCGCGTAAGCTCAGACTGCTAAAAGAACGGCCTGTGGTACTTAATGCAAGAGCTGCATCAAGGATAGCTTTACGACTTTGTTGCTTACGTTCTTCCCGTATCGACATGCAATTCGTCCTGAATTTTGCGTGGCTTCAGTCTAACAAATTTCCTGATGTCGTACGATGAGCCTATCAAAACTTGGATGAATGGATTTTGTAAATGCGCACGAATGCGTCCCGAATCTGGCTGTACCTTCTGTTATAATGTGCCGCAATCAATTTTGTCAGATTAAGGACTCATTATGCGTATCGACCAACGAGCATTAGATCAATTACGTGAAGTAAAAATTACCCGTAACTACACACGTTATGCGGAAGGTTCTGTATTGGTTGAATTTGGTCATACAAAAGTTCTTTGTACTGCAAGTGTCGACAACTCAGTACCGCGTTTCCTTAAAGGTAAAGGTCAGGGTTGGGTGACTGCTGAATATGGTATGTTACCTCGTTCAACTCATACACGTACTGACCGTGAAGCGGCACGTGGTAAACAAAGCGGTCGTACTCAAGAAATTCAACGTCTGATTGGTCGTAGCTTACGTGCGATGGTCGATTTGAAAAAATTGGGTGAAAATACAATTAGCATCGACTGTGATGTGATTCAAGCAGATGGCGGCACACGTACAGCATCAATTACAGGTGCAGCAGTTGCCTTGGTCGATGCAATGAATGTCTTGCTTGAAAATAAAAAAATTAAACAAGATCCATTAAAAGGTCTCGTTGCTGCGATTTCTGTAGGGATGTATCAAGACGAAGCTTTACTTGATCTTTGCTATGAAGAAGATTCAAGCTGCCAAACAGACATGAACGTAGTGATGACACAAGCTGGTGAGTTCATTGAACTTCAAGGCACAGCAGAAGACAAACCATTTACGCGTGCACAGTGTAATGAAATGCTTGAATTGGCTGAAAAAGGCATTCAAGAATTGATCAAAAAACAACAAGAAGCTTTAGGCTGGTAAGTTGTTTGATTCAGTTTAAACTGAATAAAGAACGCATCTTCGGATGCGTTTTTTTATGCGCTGAATATAGAAAATCCAACAAGAATCGCCTATTAAGCAGCGTGCCTTTGACTCAAATTAATAGGATCAGGATGCTTTGAAGGACTAAAAATGAAAAATTGGATGATGTATTTTTCTTTATTCAGCGTATTTTTGATCAGTGGTTGTGATTTTTTGGGAAATCAGGTTCAAGAGCGTGAAGGTGGTCGTTTTTCAGAACAAAGTGAAAACTCAAAAGATCAGGACGATGATCAAGATGAGCGCGAGCAGCATGAAGACGATGCAGAGCATGAAAAGGACTCTGAACACGAAGATGAAGCTGAACGAGCTAAACAACAGAAAGATGATGATTAAATCATGCTAGAGGTTAAGCATCATAAAGGGTGCAACAGCACCCTTTATTTATGTTTAGAGTAAGTCTAGAGCGTTAGGCATTAAAGCGCATCGATAAATCAATCGCTGTGACATCTTTGGTGAGTACACCCATCGAAATATAATCGACCCCTGTCGTTGCCACTTCACGTAAATTTGCAATAGTGATATTGCCTGAGGCTTCAAGTTTGCAGCGACCATTCACATGTTTGACGGCATCAATCATTTGTTGCTGACTAAAGTTATCCAACATCACAATATCCGCACCTGCTTCTAACGCTTGGTTGAGTTCATCCCAAGTTTCGACTTCAACTTCCACAGGTTTGCCCGGTGCAATCTGGTGTGCTTTGGCAATCGCTTGTTGGATGCCACCTGCTGCCATGATGTGATTTTCTTTAATTAAAAACGCATCAAATAAACCTAAGCGATGGTTTTGACCACCTCCGACAGCAACTGCATATTTTTGTGCAATACGTAGGCCTGGTAAGGTTTTACGGGTATCGAGTAAACGAGTATTCAAACCTTCAAGCTGCTGGACATAGGCAGCAGTTTTAGTCGCTACTGCAGATAATGTTTGTATAAAATTTAAGGCTGGACGCTCAACCGTGAGTAAACTACGCGCAGAACCTGCTAATTTTAAGAAAGCCTCACCTGCTGAGACACGTTCCCCATCATTTTTTAACCATGTGACTTGTACACTTGCATCAAAAGTTTGAATGAGCGCATTGACCCACGGTTGCCCTGCTAGCACCATATCTTCACGACTAATAATTGTTGCGGTCGCTTGTTCATCTTCTGGAGTTAAAAGGGCAGTGATATCGCCTTCGCCAATATCTTCTTGTAGTGCGTGTTGAATATTGATTTGGATAGATTGTTCAAGCAAAGATTGCGATATGCTCATAAGAAATTCCGTATCTTTTTAACCCGAGAAAATGTGCGCGCTATATTAGCATTGTTCATGAAAAATGAGCGATTTTTAACTCCTTTCACAGACTTGAATTGAGATTTCAATGTGAAAGTTTTAGCATTAAACCTTTCAAGTAGGGCTCGGCGTTTTGATCTGCAGCATTGCAGGCCGGCTTAGACACAGGATTTTTTTATGTCACAAGCAACAACATTTCAGGTGCAGGATGGGCAATTGCTAGGTGCGCGTCAAATTCCATCACCGAATTTTAACCAGCGTCCTGAAGATACCGAAATTCAGCTTGTCGTCATTCATAATATTAGTTTGCCACCTTCTCAGTTCGGCGGTGGTTATATCGAACAATTTTTCCAAAATCAGTTGGATTGGTCGAAACATCCTTATTTTCAAACTATTGAAGGGATGCAAGTATCGACACATTTATTGATCCTGCGCACAGGCGAAGTTCTACAGTTTGTCAATTTTAATGATCGAGCTTGGCATGCAGGTCGCTCAACCTATTTAGCACAAAAAGAATGCAATGATTATTCGATAGGCATCGAACTCGAAGGAAGTGATGATTTACCTTTTGAAGCTGCACAATATGCCGTGCTGACCGAGGTCGTGGCGTGTTTACAACAGGCTTATCCTAAAATTCAACAACATATTGCAGGGCATTCAGATATTGCACCGGGACGTAAAACTGATCCAGGTCCATTTTTTGAGTGGAACACTTTTCGTCAACAGCTGCATCATTTTAAAAACAAATAAACAATACATACTGCGTTTAATAAACCAATGAAATTCCTTGACGAGTTTCATTACAATAGGCGCACTTTCAAAAGTGAGAAATACCGATGGCGCTTTGGCGTTCGACAGTCATTGTCAGTGCAATGACTATGTTGTCCCGTGTATTGGGACTGGTACGGGATATTGTCCTGTTAAATGTATTTGGTGCAGGTAAAGACTTCGATACCTTCGTGGTTGCCTTTCGTATTCCTAACTTTTTTAGGCGCTTATTCGCAGAAGGGGCATTTTCACAAGCCTTTATTCCTGTATTGACTGAATATAAAACCAGTCGAACCCATGCCGAAGTCCAGATTCTGATTAGCCGTGTTTTTGGCTGTTTAGGTCTGGTGATGACTAGTTTGACGTTCATCGCGATGGTGGCGGCACCTGCCATTATTTATATCTATGCACCGGGTTTCCATGGTGATGCAGACAAGTTTGCGTTAGCTACCGATATGTTCCGCCTAACGATTCCTTACTTACTGTTTATGTCTTTAACGGCATTTGCCAGCAGTATTTTGAACAGTTATGGCTCATTCAGTACACCTGCGTTCGCTCCAGTGTTACTCAATGTCGCGATGATTGCCGGTGCGCTGTGGTTAACCCCTTATATGGCTGAGCCAATTATGGCTTTGGGTTGGTCTGTTGTCGCGGCAGGATTCTTGCAATTGGCGATTCAGATTCCAGAGCTGTGGCGTAAAAAATTACTGATTCCACCGAAAGTTGACTTCAAACACGAAGGTGTTGATCGCATCATGAAGTTGATGCTGCCAGCACTGTTTGGTGTCTCAGTGACGCAGATCAACCTACTGTTGAACACCATTTGGGCGTCTTTCATGCAAGATGGTTCAGTATCATGGCTATATAGTGCTGAACGTATGACCGAGCTACCTTTAGGTTTGATTGGGGTAGCTATTGGTACCGTGATTTTACCGTCATTGTCTGCACGCCACGCTGAACAAGATCAGGACAAATTCCGCCGTATGATTGATTGGGCAGCTAAGGTCATTATCTTGGTGGGTGTGCCTGCCAGTATTGCGCTTTTCATGCTCTCTACACCTATTATTCAGGCCTTATTTGAACGTGGTCAATTTAGCTTTGAAGATACACAGATGACCGCATTGGCATTGCAATGTATGAGTGCCGGTGTGATTTCATTCATGCTCATTAAAGTGTTTGCACCAGGGTTTTATGCGCAGCAAGATACCAAAACTCCAGTACGTGTAGGTTTAATAGCGGTCGCAGCCAATGCCATTCTTAATGTGGTGTTTATTGGATTCTTTAAACTGATTGATTGGCATGCTGAGCATATGGCCTTGGCATTGGCATCCTCTGGTTCCGCTTTAGTGAATGCAGGGATGCTGTATTTCTATTTACATAAGCGCAATATTTTCCGTTTTGGGGCGCATTGGAAAAAATTGGTGATTCAGTTTGCGATTGCCAATGCTGTGATGATTGCTGCACTGTGGTACGGCTTAACATGGTACAACGGTGATGTGTCTGCGTGGATGCGTGTCGCGGAAGTGATCATCTTATGTGTGATTGGTGTTGCTGCTTATGGTATCGCCTTAATTGCAACAGGCTTTAGACCACGTCATTTAAAACCATAAAGCTAAAACCATATAACGTAGTAAGTTTACGTGGATGTAAAAAAATAAGAGCTCATAGGCTCTTATTTTTTTCATTGACACTCAAGATGATAAAAACCTACGTTTCTTATCCATGAGTCTAAGGGGGGGTAATTTGTAGTTTAAAACGACATACAATCCGTCGCCTAAACTTTTCCTCGAGAGAGGAAACCAACAATTGCAAGGATAACTGCAATAACCAAAAGAATAACAGCAAAGTCTTTGGATAAGCCTGCCACACCACCAAAACCTAGCAGACTCGCAATCAATGCAATTACAGCGAAAATAATAGCCCAGCGGAACATAGTTTTATCTCCATGTGATTTTTTATTCTGTATGCCCATTATAAGAGGCTAAAAAAACCTACTATGTAGTCTTTTGTTTATTTAATGTTCAATATTCGGTAACTTAAACAAAGAATTAATGTGCAGGTTCAGTTAATATGCCTGCCACCTTTGTTGCGAGCGAGAAGATGACCGATACTCTACGCCCACATTTTTGGAAAAAGCATGCTTTGACTGAACTCACCCATTTGGAGTGGGAGTCACTTTGTGATGGTTGCGGGCTTTGCTGTTTAATTAAGCTTGAAGATGAAGATACTCATGAGGTTGCCTACACCAAAGTGGCATGCAAACTTTTAGACTGTGAAAAGGCATCTTGCTCCAATTATCCAAATCGTCAATCACATGTTCCAGACTGTATACAGCTGACGCCACATCAGATTCACCAATTTCATTGGCTACCACCAAGCTGTGCTTATCGTAGAATTTCTGAAGGTAAAGATTTACCACGTTGGCATCATCTAGTGACGGGAAATCGTGACAGTATTTTGAAGGCACGAAAGTCTGCCGCAGGGCGTTGCATCAGTGAAGAAGACGTCAACCCTGATGATATTGAAGATTATATTGTACGTTGGGTACGCTAAAGGACACAGATACGCTCTATCTTGGATCTAGAGTTGATCTTGTATCATAGCCAGAAAGTCTTGTTCTGACAGAACCTGAAAACCGTGCTGTTTGAGGAGTGCTGTGGTTACTCCAAAGCCTTCAATTTTCGTACGGGTAAAGCTGCCGTCATAAATATAATGGCTGCCGCAAGACGGGCTGCGATCTTTCAAGACAACAACATCAACTTTGTGTAATTGGGCCAATTCTAACATTTGTTGAGCACCTGCAATAAATTCAGCACTAACGTCTGTCCCCAAAACATCTTTAACTTGAGCTGTACCATTGAGCACATCAGTGGCTTGACCATTTTGAATTTCTGCAGGAAAACGTGGACAGCTCAGGCCGCCCATCATTTCTGGGCAGGCCGTAATGACTTGGTGAGTCTGCATCAGTTGGCAAATCGCTTGTTGTGTATTCGATTTGGCATCATAACGAACGGGTTGGCCTGCCAGACAGGCACTGACTAAATACTTCAGTGTCATCGTGTCTTGCTCCACAAGTTTTAGTGACTCAAAAGTTCCATCGCATGGTCATAACTGAGCGGGCGATAAAAGTAAAAACCTTGTCCAGTATGACAATTACATTCTTTTAATGTATCGACCTGTTCCGGTTTCTCTATACCTTCGACTAGTATATTCAGGGAAACACTCGCACCAATTTGTGTAATCGCTTTGACAATGGCAAGTGCTGAACAGTCGGTATGCATGCGTTCCACAAAATTACGGTCTATCTTAATACAGTCGACAGGGTAATTACTCAAACGTGTTAATGATGAATGACCTGTACCAAAATCATCTAAAGAAATGTGTATGCCATGCTCTTTTAATAAATGGAGAGCGCGAATCACATAATTTGAGCCACGTTCTGACAGGCTTTGCTCGGTAATTTCGACCTCAATAATATCTGGTGATATACCAAACTGCTTTAAGCGATTAAGTAGTTTTTCCGCATAATCATCACGTAAAAATTCGACAGGTGCAGCATTTATTGAAATCGGTAGCGGTTGCAGTCCAAGTTCAATCCATTTTTGAATATCTTGAAAGATTTTAATTTGCATTGTTTCACTAATGCGTGAAGCCAATTCATAATCTTGAAATGCAGCAAAAATTTGAGAAGGTAATTGTAATTGTTGGTCTTTATCATACCAACGTAACAACGCTTCAAAGCCGATAACTTGACTGTCAGACAGACGAACTTTGGGTTGATAAAACGGAATAATTTGATTGGACTTAATCAAGCTGCGTGCAAGCGTTAATTGGCGAGTAGTATTTTCAAGGGTTTTGAACATAGTATGGTTGAACATTCGTACACCACCACGACCACTGCTTTTTAAATCATTTAGCGCAATATCAGCACATTTAAGTAAATTGGAGGTATTTTGTGCATCGCGTGGGTAGATCGCACAGCCAATACTCATACCAATATTGATACTTTGCCCATTATAGAAAATGGGCATGTCCATTTGCTGACAGGCGATGCTGGCAAAATTCTGTAATTGTTGTTGCGATTTTAAATTTGGAATAGAAATGGCAAATTCATCGCCACCTAAACGTGAAACTACAATATTTGTATCAAAACATTGCTGAAAACGCTGCCCAAGGGTATGCAGTAAATGGTCTCCTGCACTATGACCTAAGGTGTCGTTAATATGCTTAAAATAATCTAGATCGATTAATAACAAACCCAGTTGTTGCTGATGTTCTCGCGCCACTTTTAATTGGCTTTTAAATACTCGACTAAACGCACGGCGGTTTAATAAACCTGTTAAATCATCTCGTTCAATGATGCGTTGAAGTTTATTTTCTGCAAGTCGCTGTATCGTAATATCACGTGATACACAGAGGATTTCTTTGACTTGGCCATATTCGTTGAATACTGGGCTGAGCATATTATCCCAATAAGCCAAGGGTTCATCTGCTACTTGGCTCATGCCGACAAAGCGAGATATTTTGCCATCTTTGGCTTCGGCAAAAGCATTCAAACACGCGTCACGGACTTCTTCAGGCAGTAATTTATGCCAAGACATACCAAACTCAGTTTCAGTTGGAGATACGCCCAGAGCTAAACATCCCGCGCGGTTCATATGCAGAACATGACCGTCTAGACTTAATAATTTTATACAGTCGACACTGGCATCTAACATTTGATTACGACTATTCAGTTTTTCTCGTAATTCAGCGAATTGATTATCTTGTAATTGTATATTCTTGGCTTGGGGCATTTTTTGAAATAAATTTATAGGTAGATCAATGCCTTGTTGAACTTGAACGATTCGCTTTTGCTTTGTTGATTGCTTCATACAATCTGTCCAATTGGGTCAGGCAAGTCTAAAATGGGATATCTTGCCGATGATACTTTAATTTGATCAATAAGGGCTAGGATGTCTTGTTACATTATAGTTAACATTCGCCTAAGCTTTTTTACATGCAAGATACTTAAATAACGACATTAAACCACCCTCCTAAATTGAATACCGAATAAAGCAAAGATTCTGCCAAGGCAGTGTTAGAATAGAAAAAACGTCCCCAATTGCCGGAAACGAAATAATAAGATGTCAGACAGCCAAATTCCTCTTCCTGAACGCATGCGTCCTCATGATTTATCTCAAATTATTGGACAAGATCACCTTCTGGGTGAAGATGCACCGTTACGCCAGATGATTGACCAAGGGCATTTGCCATCGATTATTTTTTGGGGACCTCCGGGTGTAGGTAAAACCACGATTGCATTGTTGCTGGCGCAGGCTGTTGACCGACCATTTATTAGTTTATCTGCGCTCAATACTGGGGTGAAAGAGTTACGTGAAATCATCGCCGATGGTGGAGATTTATTGACACCTGTGGTGTTTATTGATGAAATTCATCGTTTTAATAAGTCACAACAAGATGCATTACTGAATGCAGTTGAAAAGGGCAAAATTACCCTGATTGGTGCAACCACAGAAAACCCTTCATTTGAAGTTAATAATGCCTTATTGTCCCGTTGTCAGGTGTATACCTTAAATGCTCTGGATAATGACGCAATTCAGCGCTTATTGGATCAAGCCATTCAGCAAGATTCGTTTTTAAAAGAGCGTTATATTCAAATCGAAGAATATGAAGCTTTATTTCAATTTGCCGCAGGTGACGCTCGTAAAGCATTAAATCTTTTAGATTTAATCGCCAGTACGTTTGAGCCAGACTTAGAGAATATCATTAACAATGCGGTGGTAGTCAAAGTTGCGCAGCAAAATATTGCACGCTATGACAAATCGGGCGAACAGCATTATGATCTAGTTTCGGCTTTTATTAAGTCGATTCGAGGCAGTGATCCAGATGCCGCTTTGTATTGGATGGCTCGAATGCTCAAAGGTGGTGAAGACCCCGTCTTTATTGCACGTCGTATGTTGATTGCGGCATCTGAAGATATTGGCAACTCAAATCCAAATGCTTTACTGTTGGCTGGAGAATGTTTCCGATCTGTGCAGGCAATTGGTATGCCTGAATGTCGAATCATTTTGGGGCAATGTGCGGTGTATTTGGCAACCAGTGCTAAAAGTAATAGTACTTATTTGGCCATCAACAAAGCCTTAGATTTGGCAGAAAAAACCTCGAATTTACCCGTGCCATTGCATTTGAGAAATGCACCAACCAAATTGATGAAAGAGCAAGGCTATGGCGTGGACTATTTATATCCACATAATTATCCTGAGCATTTTGTCATGCAGGATTATATGCCGCCTGAACTGAAAGGCACTAAGCTGTATGAGTCTGCACGCAATAAACGTGAAGTCGAAGGTGAGCGTTTACAGCAACGCCGTTGGATGCAACAACAGCAACAATGATTTGAATGATCATAATGGCAAGGCGCTTCGGCGCCCTTTTTTATGTCTATTTCATGCAAAAAAAAGCTCAACTCAAGGCGAGCTGGGCTGAAAAAATAGGATGTCTTTGGGGGAGATACATCCTAGAGGGTAGATGGAAAATCTGGTCGGCATACACATTGGAGAAGTATAGATCCTGGTGCTGCTTGATATGTAGCTATCTTAGTGTGAACGTGGGTAAATGTGAAACAGAGGATTTTTATCGTTAACATTTGTTTTTTCGATCATAGATTAATCGAGTAATATTTCATTAAAAAACCGAGCTAAAGAGCTCGGTTTTTTACATCGATGAACGACTTAGATATCAGAAAGGTCGATACCTAAACGTGCAGCAACTTCTTCATAAGCTTCAACTACACCGCCTAAACCTTGACGGAAACGGTCTTTGTCGAGTTTTTTCTTAGTGTCTTTGTCCCATAGACGGCAGCCGTCTGGAGAGAATTCGTCACCTAGTACGATACGGTCGTGGAACACGCCAAATTCAAGTTTAAAGTCAACAAGCAGCATGTTGCCTGCATCGAATAGACCTTTAAGTACTTCGTTTACTTTATAAGTCAATTCTTTCATTTGAGCGAGTTGTTCTGCAGTCGCCCAACCTAATGCAATCGCTTGTGATTCATTCACCATTGGGTCGCCTAACGCATCGTCTTTGAAGAACAATTCGAAAGTTGGCGGAGTAAGTTCTTTACCTTCTTCAACGCCTAAACGACGGCAAAGTGAACCTGCTGCATAGTTACGAATTACGCACTCTACAGGAACCATGGTTAATTTTTTCACTAAAACTTCAGTTGGAGAAAGAAGTTTTTCGAAATGAGTTTCGATACCAGCCGCAGCCAATTTTTCCATGATAAAGGCGTTAAAACGGTTGTTCACCTTACCTTTGCGATCCAGTTGTTCAATTTTTTCACCGTTGAATGCAGAAGCATCGTCACGGAAAACTAGGATGAGGTGGTCAGAACTATCTGTTTCATAAACAGATTTCGCTTTACCAGTATAGAGCAAGGTTTGTTTTAACATGAGGGAACCTTTTTCGAGAAAAAATGCCTAGTACGACTAGGCTGGCCAATTTTGGTAAATCTGAGCTAACAGATCTGCAGCTTTTTCTTTGTCTGCAAAACTGTTATCGGCATTGAACACAGCGATGTTATTGCTTGAACCTACAGAAGAAAGTCTTAAGACATAGGTCTGCTGATCGACCTTGACGGTTACTTCGTAACGGTTTTTGCTCTGACCAACAATGGTATGGTTAAGGCTGCTGAGGGTAGCAAGTGTGTATTGCCAAATTGTAGCAGAATTTCCTTCAACTTTGATCAGTGGATTTTGATTTCCATCCACCAATAGTTGAGGGCGGCTAATATTTGTACTGTCTGTTGAGGAATCTGCAACGACATTATTTTTTTCCGCGGCTGGACGCGGAAGGGCATAGCGATTGCCGCGCTTATTTTCAAGCTTTGGTGCATGCTCAATTGCTAGCGGGTCAACTGATGGAGCAGGATACAAAGGCGTTGCAGGACGAACCATCGACCCTTCAGGGTATTTCAGCGGTTCAACATCTGTGGTTTGTTTATAGTCCAGTGTGCCATTATTAAAGGCAAGTGAACTACAACCGGCTAATGTAAATACTGAAAGTGCCAGGCTAAGTCCTAAACGTAATTGCATGATGTTTGCTCTTCTTTATTTGATAACGCCCGCAGTGATGAGTGCTTCACGAAGCGGAGTACGATATTGTTCTGCAAGGGGTGTTAATGGTAAGCGAATGCCTGTTTCAATCAGGTTCATCTCATGAAGTGCCCATTTCACAGGAATTGGGTTCGATTCGCAAAATAAAATTTGATGTAAATTTGCAACAGTATTGTTTTGTTGCTCGGCTTGGACTGCGTCACCCGCCAAAGCGCTTGCACACACTTCGCTCATTTCTTTTGGCGCCACGTTCGCAGTAACCGAAATGTTGCCTTTAGCACCTAAACCCATTAACTGATAAGCCGTTGCATCATCACCTGAGTACACCACCATATCTTTGCCTTTAAGGCCTTCAATGAGTTCTTGACCACGAGGAACATCGCCAGTGGCGTCTTTAATGCCCACGATTTGTGGAATATCAGCAAGACGGATCACGGTGTCATTGTGCATATCTACACCAGTACGGCCAGGTACGTTGTATAAAATTTGAGGTAAATCAACCGCTTCAGCAATCGATTTGTAGTGTTGATACAGGCCTTCTTGGGTAGGTTTGTTATAGTATGGTGTAACTAATAATGCCGCATCTGCACCTAATTCTTTGGCTTCTTTGGTGAGTTCAATTGCTTCGTGGGTTGAGTTTGCACCTGTGCCGGCAATAATTGGAATGCGTTTGTTCGCCACACGGATGATTTCTTTGATCACCTGAGTGTGTTCGGCCATGCTCAAGGTAGAAGCTTCACCTGTAGTCCCTACAGCAACAATACTATTGGTGCCTTGCTTTATATGCCACTCAACCAGCTTCTCGAGGCTCTTCCAATCTACGCTGCCATCTTCAAACATTGGGGTGACGATTGCGACAATTGAACCTTGAATGGTCTGAGCTTGCTGAGTCATTTTGAAAAGCTATCCTATTTGTCCATCCGACAAGATGAAATATTGATTTCTGGATGGTTTCGAATTTTGATTTGTAGCATGTTCATTGGGCTATACCCAAATTGAATAATGCTTACGCAAATTATGACTGATCAAACGCATAAGAACAATATGCTTTGGTCAAAGCCATAAAATTCTTTATACAAATCAAACTTAAAACAATCAAGTGTAAAATAGCGGTTTTTTGCAGCCTGAAAATTGTTCAGCAAGGGCTGAATCTTGAAAATGTGTTATTCAATCGAGAGGGTTGGCATGGTTGATGGGATTGATTAAATCATCAGCAAAAGGTTGATCTATGTGTATTCCGTGCTTTTTAATCAGAATTTAAGATTAAATAACAATGACTAAAGATTTAAAAACTATATCAATTCGCTCGGGTTTTATTACAAATGATTGTTAAAAACTTGGGTAATAATCTTTTTTATATCTAATAGAAATAGACATGTTTTTATGAGTGTTTAAAAAGATCGCTTGATTTGACTGTTCATTGCACGATTCATATTTTTTTATTTTAAATTTTTAATTGTTTTTACGACTTTGTGACTTAAAGCACAAAAACTATTACACCATGCACGTAATCCAATTTTGGACGAAAGGCTTCAACTTATTGGTAGTTATATCCTTTATAAGGCTCAGCGATGATGCGACTTAATTTGAACGCTGATGACAACAAGGATTCTCCAATGGAAAAGTCAGATAATAAGCATGCTATTGTCACGGTAGCAATCTGCTTCCTTATTGCCGTAATCGAAGGTCTGGATATTCAGGCTGCAGGTATTGCAGCAGCAGGGATTCGTGAATATTTCGGGCTGGATAGCTCGCAGCTAGGGGTGTTTTTTAGTGCCGGTATTTTAGGATTATTACCTGGTGCTTTGTTGGGTGGTCGGATTGCAGACCGAATGGGCCGTAAAAAAGTATTAATTTGGTCTACGGGGATGTTCGCCATCTTTACCTTATGTACGGTATGGGTAAATAGCTTCCATAGCTTACTCGCTGTACGTTTTCTTGCAGGTGCAGGTTTAGGTGCAGCAATGCCAATTTTAATTACCTTGGCATCTGAAGCGGTAACGCCACAAAATCGTGGCCGTGCAGTCGGTTTGATGTACTGTGGTATGCCTGTGGGTGCGGCAATCTTGTCATTAGTTGCAATGACGGACTTCGGTGCAAACTGGAAAAATATTTTCTATTTAGGCGGTTTATTACCGATTGTTGTGATTCCATTGATGATTTGGTTCCTGCCCGAATCGCGTGAATTCTTGAAAGCCAAAGATCAAGCGGTTCAAGCGACCGCCAATGGCGAAGTGCAACAAGGTGCTTTCAAAAACCTCTTTAACACAGAAAACCGTTTACGTACTTTCTCAATTTGGGTGAGCTACTTCTTCACCTTGATGGTGGTGTACATCATGTTGAGCTGGTTACCGTCGTTGTTCACCGAACTCGGTTTCACTCGTAAAGATGGTGCAACTGCGCAGTTCTACTTCATGGTGAGTGCAACCATTGGTACGATCATTTTAGGTATGTTGACTGATCGTTGGAAGAAAGCTTATGTGATCATTTTGATGTACGGCGGTATTTTGGCAGGTCTATTTGCGCTGAATGGTGCAGGTTCATTGACTCAAATGTACATGGCGTCAGCTTTAGTCGGTGCATTCGTGATTGGTTGCCAAGGTGTATTGTATGCCTTCGGTGGTATCGTGTATCCGACACAGTTACGTGGTACGGGTGTTGGTGTAGCTTCAGCCGTTGGTCGTGTCGGTGCAATGTTAGGCCCTGCAATTGCTGGTCAGTTATTGGCAGCAGGTTTTGGTGCGGCAGGGGTGATTACCGCGGCAATTCCATGTATCGCAATCTCTGCAATATTTATGTTGTTATTGGTACGTCGTATTCCATCATAAGAAACATGTTATATCAAAAAAAGCCCGCATCATGCGGGCTTTTTTTATGGCGACAATAGAAGTCGCACTAATGCTCTAAACCAATATAAATAAATGTATTTTATGTAAAAATACAGCAGAAAGAGAAAACAAAAAATCAACGTAGAGGGGCTATGTCAGCAAGAAAACTGGTCGCAATTTTTAAAGTTGATCAACGTGAATTCAGTTTGTATCTACATCAATACGAATTTATCTTGGAACTCAAACCTGTATTTCAAAGAAATCGCCAACATCCGAGACAAAATGCGTGGTTGGCCTTTGCCGATGAACCTACCCTAGAAGATGTTGCTGAAAATATTAATGCGTTTGAGGTCATGCAACAGACACGCAGCCATTTATTAAAATATATCTTTCAACATCAACCGCGATATTTTTATTTTCATGCCTCGACTCGGCGAAAAGCCCGTATTTACCCACGCTTTGCACAGCGTTTGGTTGAGCATTTGCCCAAGTATCGGTATTGTCAGGAAGGACAGTCATTTTATTTTTATGCACAGGACTGAATACTAAGGCTTTTAAAACATGAGCGAATCAGTAGAGTCGCCGACAATGCATGACAACGGATGGAGAGATATGCAAAAAAATACAGCGCTGATTGTGGTCGATGTACAAAATGGTTTTACCCCAGGTGGTCAGTTGGCTGTTGCCAATGCCGATCAAATTATTCCAGGGATTAATCAACTGGGACAATACTTTACGAATATTGTGCTGACTCAAGATTGGCATCCAGCCGACCATATTTCTTTTGCTGAAAATCATCCTGAGCATGTACCTTATGACAGCATAGAGCTGAATTATGGAACGCAAGTATTGTGGCCGACGCATTGTGTACAAGGCACACAGGATGCCGAATTGCATCCTGATTTAAATTTACCAACGGCGCAGCTAATTATTCGTAAAGGTTTTCATCAGCATATCGACAGCTACTCTGCTTTTATGGAAGCAGATCAGAAAACTTCAACAGGTTTGGCAGGCTATTTGCGCGAACGTGGTATTGATACAGTCTTTGTGGTGGGCATTGCCACGGATTTCTGTGTTGCATGGACGGCAATGGATGCACGTAAGCTTGGTTTTGAAACTTTTGTGATTGCTGATTTGACCAAAGGGATCGATTTACAGGGTTCTTTACAGCATGCATGGCAAGACATGTTGGCGAATGGGGTGAAGCGTATTTACCTGAAAGATATTGTGCAGCAGCATGCACAGGCATTATCTTTGGCATGACCCAGTGGGCTCAGTTGAGAAAAGGCACAAGGGTGTGCCTTTTTTGTCCCTGTATTTAAATGGAAGATGCCTATGTCGGCTTTCTTAAAATTCACTCAATTTGTGCAGAAAACATTTGCGATTTGGGTGGTGCTGTTTGCAGCGCTCGCCATGTTTTTTCCCGATGTATTTGTTTGGTTAAAAGCATATATCCCATGGATGCTAGGCATCATTATGTTGGGTATGGGCATGACCATGACACTGCAAGATTTTAAAAGTGTATTGCAAAGCCCTAAAGCTGTGATGATCGGGGTTTTGGCACAGTTTATTGTGATGCCGGGATTGGCTTTTTTCTTGTGTAAATTATTACAACTGCCGACAGAAATCGCGATCGGGGTCATTCTTGTCGGTTGCTGTCCGGGTGGAACGGCTTCTAATGTCATCACCTATATGGCAAAAGGTAATACCGCATTATCTGTTGCCTGTACCTCTGTTTCGACATTACTCGCACCGGTTTTAACCCCTGCGATTTTCTATTTGTTAGCAAGCCAATGGATCGAAATTAATGCGGCATCGATGTTGGTTTCAATTTTACAAGTGGTTTTATTTCCGATCATTGTGGGGTTAATGATTCGAACTGTCTTTAAGCACCGAGTGGATGCCTATATACAGGTCATGCCATTGGTTTCTGTTGTGGCAATTGTAGCGATTGTGGCAGCAATCATTGCGGGTAGTCGAACACAGATTTTGCAATCAGGTTTACTGATTCTTGGGGTAGTGGCCTTACATAATGGCTTGGGCTATCTATTGGGTTTTTGGGCCAGCCGACTGTTTAAATTGCCCTATGCAGACTGTAAAGCAGTGTCGATTGAAGTTGGGATGCAAAACTCAGGTTTGGGTGTGGCATTGGCGGCGACCCATTTTGCCGCTTCACCTCTGACCGCTGTGCCGAGTGCGATTTTTAGTTTGTGGCACAATATCTCGGGTCCTGCACTGGCAACCTATTGGGCAGCACGGACGAGTGAGGCCAAAGCATCGGAACAAGACAAGCCTGTTCAATAAACAAAAAAATTCAGTAAAATAAAGGGTAATCTCCCTCTTTTTTGATGTCGAAAATAAATTTTACGATTTGATGAACACGGTTTTAGGGAGTTGCATGCTTTTTTAATTGATTAATGCTATTTGTAACATAAGTGTCATCTCCGCTGCCTAACATGCCGGCAACCACTTTAGATATAGACTGTTTGAAACAGCATTGAGAGGGTATGCAACATTTTCAGCATTCATCAGAGACCTATTATAATCGTGAATTGTCGCTTTTAGATTTTAATCGGCGGGTCTTGGCTCAGGCACTCGATTCAAGTTTACCGTTACTTGAACGCTTGAATTTTCTCATCATTTTTTCACGCAATTTAGATGAATTCTTTGAAATTCGCATTGCGGGGCTAATGAAACAACGAGATTTGAATGCAATTGCACGGACGCCAGATGCCATTCCGACTGAAGTGGTCTTAGATGAACTTTCCCAAGTGATTCATGACACGGTTGCACAGCAATACCAAACCCTCAATCATGCTGTATTGCCTGCACTACAAAGTGAAGGCATTCGTTTTATTCAATTTAAAGATATTTTAGAAAAACATCGGGCGTGGATTAGCCATTATTTTAGTAAAGAAGTTCAACCGGTCTTAACGCCGATTAGCTTAGATCCATCACATCCGTTTCCGCGCTTGGTCAATAAAAGCCTCAACTTCATTGTGAGCCTAGAAGGCAAAGATGCATTTGGTCGTGCCATTGAAATGGCGATTGTGCCTGCACCACGTTCCTTGCCGCGTTTAATTAAAATGCCTGCCGAGGTTGAAGGCAGTACAGAAACACAAATTTTTCTGACGGCCATCATCCAGCAACACATCAATGACCTATTTCCGGGGATGAAAGCAACGGGCTGTTATGCCTTTCGAGTGACACGCAATGCAGATTTGGTTCTGGCTGAAGATGTGGATGACTTGGCTGTGGCCTTAAAAGATGAATTGTCTTCACGCCGATTTGGTCGAGCAGTTCGCTTAGAAATTGAAGATGATTGTCCGCAAAGCATTATTGATTATTTGTTAGATGAATTTGATTTGAGTGAGCAGGAGCTCTATCGCATTGACGGCCCGATCAATTTATCGCGTCTCAGTACCAGTTTTAATCGACCTGAACTGAAATATCCGGTCTATACACCGATTATTCCTAAAGTTTTTCGTAAACAAACCGCGATTTTTGATATATTAAAAACACAAGATGTGTTGTTACATCATCCGTTTGACTCCTTTCAACCGGTCATCAACTTATTACGTGAAGCTGCAAAAGACCCTCAGGTATTAGCCATTAAGCAAACGCTCTATCGTAGTGGGCCAGATTCGGACATCGTACAAGTTTTAGCGGAGGCGGCACGCAACGGCAAGGAAGTAACCGCCGTCATCGAACTTCGGGCGCGGTTTGATGAAGAATCCAATATTACCGTGGCCAATATATTGCAAGAAGCTGGGGCTGTCGTGGTGTATGGCATTGTGGGCTATAAAACCCATGCCAAGATGATTTTGATTGTGCGCCGTGAAAATAATCAGCTGTTACGCTACGCCCATTTGGGAACAGGTAATTACCACGCAGGCAATGCGCGGATGTATACCGATTATGGCCTGATGACGACGCATCCCGATATTTGCGAAGATGTGCATCGCATGTTTCAGGAACTGACAGGCATGGGCAAGATGGCGAAGCTGAAAGCGTTATTGCATGCACCATTTACGCTGCATACTGAATTACTGAAACTGATTGAACAGGAAATTATTGCTGCACAAGCGGGAAAATACGCACGAATTATTGTGAAGGTCAATGCACTCACGGAACCGCAACTGATTACTGCTTTGTATCGTGCATCGCAAGCAGGGGTACGTGTAGATTTAATTATCCGTTCGATTTGTTGTTTGATTCCTCAGGTCAAAGGTATGTCTGAGAATATTCATGTGAGATCTATCGTTGGGCGCTTCTTAGAGCATACTCGAGTGTATTATTTTGAGCATGCAGGCGAAAAACGATTGTACTGTGCCAGTGCCGATTGGATGGGACGTAACTTATTTTCACGGGTCGAAACTTGTTTTCCCATTTTGGAAAGCCGTTTGAAAAAACGCATTATGAAAGATTGTTTACTTAACTATTTGGAAGATAATCAAAATGCATGGGAAATGCAGTCGAATGGGCAATGGGAGAAAGTCGCGGTTGAAGCAGGTACCGAACCGCATAACGCGCAAAAATATTTGATTGCACAGAAAATTTCGACTGTTTAAAACAAAAAATCCCGACTTAAGTCGGGATTTTTGATTTCGCTCAAACCTTTACGAGGCTTTTGACTGTTTGGATTTTAAAATTTCAGTTCTGAAGTTTTGAGCCAATTCAGCGGCATCACTGTCCATCCCATTGAGCATAAATGCATGACGAGTGAGCACATTGGTCGGATTTGGAAAACTGACCAATTGGAAATGATCTGAAATCTCTTTGAGCAAAGTTGTCGGCACATGAATGGCACTTTCTTTAGCAACCAATTGTTGGACTAAACGTTCAGCCGCTTGCACAGAAGACAATTGCATGGCTTCGACAGAGCTTGAAATCGCGCTACGGGTTTGTAAAACGAAACGTTTTTCTTCACGGTAGCGTTTATATAAAACATCTGAAAGCAATTGGAATACTGAGCTGATCATGGTGAGGCAACGCAGCGCATCTGGAGTGTCAGCGGTCATGCTGATGGTTGCGCCATGTTCATCAAACTTATGTACCGTACTGATGTCAGAACTGTTCAATTTATAATGTTGAACACAGAGTTCTGTGGTTTTATTCAAGAAAATTTGGCAGAGATTAAAATACGGCACAGACACGGTTTTGTTGACGCTATCGAGCAGCTGTTTCGGATCATAAAATTGAATATTTAATGCCAAGCTGTTGCTGTCGAGAACCACTGGTTTCATGTCTTTATGCTGTTTTGCTTTGGCTTGCGCATTTTGCTGCGCTTGAGCAATCGCCACAGCGGCATTATGTTTTTCTTGTTCTAAAGCCTGCGCTAGCGTTTGAATTTCGTGTTTTAGACGTGATTCATTGTTGATTCGCGCTAAATATTCAGTACGACTTGGACGTGCAATAGCGCGATACGCCAACCACAACAAGCCATGTAAGAATAATGAAAATAGAATCGCGGCCCATTGCGTACGTAAGATTTCACCAATACTTGGTTTAATTAAAGTGATTTCAACCGTTCCGACTTTCTTTTCGTTTTGCAGCGCATCACGAACAAAGATTTCACCGTCACGGGTTTTGGTCAAACCGCCTGTGGCCAAAACTTGATTATTGGCATTTAAAATGCGGATGGAAGCCACGCTCGGGTTGGTTGCATAGCGGTCAGCAAGTAAGGCTAATGATACGGTATTGGCCGGCTCAAGCTCAGATAGGCTGTCTGTAACCAATTGACTGGTCATCAGTTGTCCCTGACTGGCACGGTTTTCGTTCAGTTGGTGGGTTGTTGCCAATACCAATAAAAAGGTATGCAAAGCAAAACAAACTACTAATAGGCTAGCAAATAGCCCTTGTCTAGGCGCATTCAACGTAAACTTCCAAGGCATTTCTATTCAATTTAGATTATGATTCTTACATTAGTTGTAGCTCAGACCCGAGTCAATTCATGCGAGAAATCATTCTTATATCACTTTTAGGACCTGACCAACCTAATCAATTTACACGATTAATGCAGGTTTTGTCCGCACATTCCTTACAGATTTTAGATGTCGGACAAGCAGTCATCCACAATCAGCTGACTTTAGGTATTGTTGTTTCGTCGGAAGACCAGACTGCGACAGCATTAGCCATGAAGGAGATGTTGATTTTAGCACATGATATTGGCTTAACTGTGCGCTTTAAACCAATCTCTACAACTGAATATCAACAATGGGTAAATGAGGGAGGCCGCACACGCTATATCGTTACGGCACTTGCGCCAGAATTACAGGCGTCTCATTTACAGGCAGTTACAAATATTGTGTCGAGCCAAGGCTTCAATATTGAAACTGTGACTCGTTTATCTGGCCGTCCAGAGTTAGATGGATCAAGTGAAGGTCCGCGCCGTGCCTGCGTTCAATTTGGTCTAAAAGGCCAGATGTTGGATGCTACTGCAATGCGTGCAGCATGTTTACGTCTATCTACCGAACTTGGGGTAGATGTTGCTGTTCAAGAGGACAATGCTTACCGTCGTAATCGTCGTTTGGTCTGCTTTGATATGGACTCGACGCTGATTGAGCAAGAAGTAATTGATGAATTGGCAATTGAAGCGGGTGTTGGCGCTCAAGTGGCTGAAATCACTGAACGTGCTATGCAAGGTGAACTTGATTTCCAACAAAGTTTCCGTGCACGTGTGGCACTGCTCAAAGGTATGGATGCTTCGGTATTACCTAAAATTGCAGAACGTCTGACCATTACAGAAGGTGCGGAACGTCTGATTTCAACGCTGAAATCACTGGGATATCGCACAGCTATTTTGTCAGGTGGTTTTCAGTATTTTGCTGAATACTTACAAGCAAAACTGGGTATCGATGAAGTCCATGCCAATGTACTAGACGTCCAAGATGGCGCGGTAACGGGTGAAGTCAAAGGTCATATTGTGGATGGTGCTCGCAAAGCCTTCTTATTGACTCAAATTGCTGAAGAAATGGGCATTTCATTAGAACAAGCCATTGCTGTCGGTGATGGTGCGAATGACTTACCTATGTTGTCATTAGCTGGTTTAGGCGTTGCCTTCCGTGCGAAACCTTTGGTGCGTCAAAATGCCAATCAAGCCATTTCAAGCGTGGGTTTAGATGGTGTTCTTTACCTGCTTGGTGTGCATGATAAAGATTTAAATCGCGCTTAAAACCATTTAATTCATACAAAAAACGCAGCCAAAAGGCTGCGTTTTTTTATGCCAAAAATTCCGCTCATCCGATGAAAGGTAGAAGAAAATTGTCGATAAAAACAACGATTAACAGCATTCGAAAAATTAATTTTTTTAGCCTAAAATCAGCTGTTTTTTTTGTAATGACACTCGAAACGAGATGTCATCATTGTTCTAGAAATTCTTTAAAAAGAAAAAATGTAATGACAAAATAATGTTGCGACAAGGTGTGTCGCATTAACAAAAAACGAGACTTTTTTTATGCAAAAAACTCAGCATAATGCTTGCAAGAGATTGAGATCGACCAAATCTATTTACTGAAGATACAGTAGTGAGACGGCTCAGCATCCTGTAAGACAAGAGATGTCAGTTGTCAAATGACGGAGGTTTTTATGTTAACAGCGAATTTAGCAACAATCGTTGGCCTGAGCTTGGTATCGGCGGCTGTGATTGCTGTTTTCTTCTCGCCTTATCGTCGCTGGTTAAGTTTTATGCTGGCGGGGATGCTGGTGTGGGGACTCATTGAAGTGATTCGATTTGGTACACAAACCATGTTTGAATTATCAGTGACTTATAGTTATTTAACGGCATTAATGGCCGCAATGGTGGTATTCACTTTAGTATTGTTACGTGAAGACCGCCGTGCAGAGCGTGCGATGGCAAAGCGCCAATGTATAGAGCACACGCCTGTATATGATGAAGAACAGCAATGTTCGAGCCGATAAATGCCAGAACAAAATTTCAATGAAAATGCGCCTAAGGGCGCATTTTTTTATGAACGCATTAGTCCGATTTGAGATACAAAGCCTTACTTCTCAAAAGCCAAGTTATGGTAGGATGAAACCAGTCAATTTTCCAACAATTACAATAGGCTTTAAGTCATGAAACTATCATCAATTCCTGTCGTAAAACTACCTTTAGTTGATGTCAGTACGGATCCACTTGATTTACTCGTGGCAGGTTTAGCGCTTCGTATGAAACAGCTTGCACGTACTAGCCCTAAATTCATTGAATTGGTTCATGAACGTCAATTCCGTATTCAAATCGGCACGGATTTAGGTGTTGCACGTCAAATTATTGTAAATAATGGACAGATTGATACTGTTTCAGGCGATGCTGAAAAAGCCGACTTTATTTTGCAATTTGCGGACAGTGAACAGGGCGTAAAAACCCTGATGAAAGGTGAGCCAACTGCATTCATGACGGGTATGCAAAATGGCAGTATTAAAATGGAAGGTGATTTTGGGCTTTTGGTTTGGTTTAACCAAGTGGCGAAGTTAATTCCACCTAAACTTCCAAAACCGGTTAAAGAAAAAATCAAAATCGCACGTGCGTTTATTAAAGAAAAAACCGGTAAATAATTTTAATTTTCGTTGAAAATTAACGTTTTTTTGGTAAAAATTAATTACATCGGGTTTAATTGCCGCATCATTAACAATGACAGGTTGTGCAAGCATTATTTCGGGGTCAACTCAAACTTTAACGTTTAAGTCAGTGCCAGATGAAGCATCGATTTCGATTACAAATAAAGCTGGAGAAAAAGTACATACTGGCATCACACCTGCAACTGTTACTTTAAAACGTGGCACTGGATACTTTAAACCTGCAGCTTATGATGTGACATTTAAAAAAGATGGCTATCAAACAAAGACTGTACAGGTGACAGGAACGGTAAATGGTTGGTATGTCGCTAATATTATTTTTGGCGGACTTATTGGTCTGTTAATTGTTGATCCAGCAACGGGTGCAATGTATACATTGAATCCCGCTGATGTAAATGCTGTTCTAGACGCAAATCAAACAACAACGTCAAAGAAAAATGATCAGTCATTAACAGTCATGCTTGTGAAAGATATCCCTGTGGAAGTAATGCAACGTGCAAAACTGATTACAACCATTTAAGACCGTATTATTCTAGCTTGTGAAAAGCCCTCAAAAGAGGGCTTTTTTAATGCTTCAGTGGTTATTCAACTTCTAAATTAAAGGTCACTGGACCGTCATTGACCAAATGCACTTTCATGTCGGCAGCAAAGATACCTGTTTGTACATGGTCATATTGGCGCTTGGTGTAATCGACCAACTGTTCATACAGTGCTTTGGCATCGCTTGGCGGCATGGCAGGGCCAAAATCAGGGCGCAGGCCTTTTTGCGTTTGTGCCATCAGAGTAAATTGAGACACCAAGAGGATACCGCCGCCAGCTTGACTGACATTCCAGCCCATCTTGCCTTGTTCATCATCAAAAAAACGGTATTTCAAGATCTTATCGATCAGTTTTTTGCCCTTTTCTAAATCGTCAGCTTTACCAAGTCCTAAAAACACTAAAATACCGTGATTGATTTCACCCGTGATCTCACCATCGACCACCACTTTGGCTTCCAAAACACGTTGTAACAAGGCCCGCATAAATTCTTCCGAGTAGAAAATTGAACATAGGGCAGGGATTGTAGCAAAGACAGCATTCTTTCGAAGCGATGTTTAGAAAATTTTGGGCTCAAACATTTGAAAATGAAATGTATATTTTTTATAAATCTAATAATACGATTGAATATATAAAAATAATCTGTTTTATCTATTTATTAAGTATCAGTATCTTTGCGGGGCAGGAAAGGTATTTAACAGAGAGATTAAGACGATGTTTAAGCGTTCTTTATTGGTTGCGATGTTAGCAACAGCAACAGTGGCGACTCAAGCAGCGCCATTAACAAAAGACAATGGTGCACCAGTAGGCGATAACCAAAACTCGATTACTGCGGGTCCAAATGGTTCAGTTCTACTTCAAGACGTACAATTGGTTCAAAAATTACAACGTTTTGGTCGTGAGCGTATTCCTGAGCGTGTGGTACATGCCCGTGGTACAGGTGCGTATGGTGAATTCGTTGCAACTAAAGATTTATCTGATCTCACCATTGCTTCATTGTTCAAAGCAGGTACTAAGACTCCAGTTTTCTTACGTTTCTCGACTGTAATTCACGGTAAACATTCTCCAGAAACTCTACGTGACCCGCACGGTTTCGCGATCAAGTTCTATACGCAAGAAGGCAACTGGGATTTAGTGGGTAACCAAACTCCAGTCTTCTTCATTCGTGATGCAATTAAATTCCCTGACTTCATTCACGCAATGAAGCCAAGCCCAATTGACAACGTTCAAGACGCGAACCGCGTATTTGACTTCTTGTCTAGCCAACCATGGGCAACCAACATGTTGACTTATGTGTATGGTAACCAAGGCGTGCCTACCAGCTACCGTGAGCAAGATGGTTTCGGTGTACACGCATTCAAACTGTACAACGACAAAGGCGAATATAAATACGTGAAGTTCAACTTCCGCTCTAAACAAGGCGTGAAAGGTCTGAACGTTAAAGAAGCGATGGAGCTGCAAGGTAAAGACTTCAACCACTTAACCAACGATCTTTACAAAAACATCAACGCGGGCAACTTCCCGAAATGGGATCTTTACATCCAAGTGTTAGATCCTAAAGATTTAAACAGCTTTGATTTTGATCCGCTAGATCCAACTAAAATCTGGCCAACGAACTTAGTTCCAGAAACTAAAGTGGGTACATTGACGCTGAATCGTATGCCGAAAAACTTCTTCCAGGAAACGGAACAAGTGGCATTGGCTCCAGGTAACTTAGTTCCAGGTATCGAGCCTTCAGAAGACCGTCTATTACAAGGTCGTATCTTCTCTTACTCAGATACACAAATGTACCGTTTAGGTGCGAACCACCAACAAATTCCAGTCAACCGTCCATTAGTTGCTGTAAACAACAACAATCAAGATGGTTACATGAATGTTGGTGGCACTTCATCAAATGTGAACTACGAGCCAAGCCGTATTGAGCCAAAACCAGCGACTGCGAAAGCGCGTGCGGTTGAAACGCCGCTTTCTGGAACAGTTCAGCAAAAAGGCGTGAAAGAGCAAAACTTCAAGCAGGCGGGTGAACTTTATCGTTCATACTCTGCGAAAGAGAAAGAAAACTTAATCATGAACTTGGCGGCTGACCTTGGCAACGTGAAAGATTCGGAAACGAAACACATCATGTTGTCTTACTTCTATAAAGCAGATGCAGACTACGGTACACGTATGACTAAAGCAGTAAACGGTAACCTTGCAACTGTAAAAGCTAAAGCAGCACAACTGAAAGACTAATTTCGATCAGTCTGAAGGATTGGTAACTAGGGTCTAGAACGTTACCTCAAAAAAGTCCTATGAAGCTCCATACCTTTCCTGCACCCTAGGGGGAGTTTCATAGGCACTCCTTAAATATTCATTTTTATGAAATGAATTATTTCTAATTCAATTCTACATTCGATTTCTGTTGGAGTTCATCATGAAAGTTATGCAACATTTGACTTTAGCCAGTCTTCTAGCGTTTGGTTCCGCATTCGCAAACGTAGCAATCGCGGAAGATATCTCCCCCGCTAAAGCAACTGCAAGCGATCAGATGACCTCACAACAGGAATTGATCGCAATTTTCTTTGCTGCAGCCAAAACTGGCAATGAAGAAGTCATCAATGAATTTCTTAAGCACAGTTTTCCGGTCGATGTGCGCAATGCTTCGGGTTTTACACCACTGATGATGGCGACCTATTATGGTCATCAAAATATTGTGACTCGTTTGCTGGAACACGGTGCAGACCGCTGCGCACGTGACAATAGAGGCAACACCGCATTGATGGGTGCCATGTTTAAATTAGAATGGGCGATTGCAAAGCAATTACGCCAAGTGGATTGCGATGCAAATGCCAAAAAAACGGGGCGAAAGACTGCAGAACAGTTTGCGCGTGAATTTGGTCAAGAAGAAAAATATCGACAGTTACTCAAAAAATAGTGAGCTTGATCGCGCTCAGCTTCAGCAAAAAAATTGAAAAAAGTCGATGAATCGCGGTGATTTATAAGTTATTCCACTAAATCAATCGGCTTTTTATCAATAAAGTATGCTTTAATGCAAAGAGTTGATAAAAACTGAAAGTCTTTATGTCTCCAATCATCCAATCCTTATTAGACACAGATCTGTATAAATTCACCATGCTTCAGGTGGTGTTACACAAATTTCCGCAAACCCATAGTGTGTATCACTTTCGCTGCCGTAACTTGGACGATACAGCCTATCCACTGGTTGAAATTTTGGATGATTTAAACATGCAGCTCGACATGCTTTGTCAGTTGAAGTTTAAAGAAGATGAATTGCAGTATTTACGCAGTTTACGTTTTATTAAAAGCGATTTTGTTGATTATCTTGAATTATTTCAGCTTAAACGCCGTTTTATTAAAGCGGGTATTGATGATGAAGGTCGACTCGACATTTGGGTAGAAGGCCCAATGGTTCAAGCGATGATGTTTGAAATCTTTGTTTTAGCCATCGTCAATGAATTATATTTCCAACGTATTCGTACACCCGAAGTTTTAGCCGAAGGTGAGCGCCGTTTACAACATAAGGTTGCCTTGCTGAAGCAGTATGAAGCACGGCAAAATCCAAATGATCCACCATTCTTGGTCTCTGATTTTGGCACGCGTCGTCGTTATAGTTATGCATGGCAAAAGCATGTAATTGAAGAATTAAATCAGGCTTCACCGTATATTTTCCGCGGTACAAGTAATGTTCTGATTGCCAAAGACTTGAACATTACTCCAATTGGTACGATGGCGCATGAGTTCCTACAAGCATTCCAAGCGCTTGATGTTCGTCTACGTAACTTCCAGAAGTCTGCGCTAGAAACATGGGTGCAGGAATACCGCGGTGACTTAGGAATAGCCTTAACGGACGTTGTCGGTATGGATGCGTTCCTACGTGACTTCGATTTGTACTTTGCCAAACTATTCGACGGTTTACGTCATGACAGTGGCGACCCGTATGAATGGGGCGATAAAGCCTATGCACATTACAAAAAGCTTAAAATTGACAGTAAAACCAAAATGCTGACTTTCAGTGATGGCTTGAACATTGAAAAAGCTTGGGATTTACACAATTACTTTAAAGACCGTTTCCAAGTGAGTTTTGGTATTGGCACCAACTTGACCAATGATATGGGACAAACTGCGCTGAATATCGTACTGAAACTGGTTGAATGTAATGGTCAATCTGTGGCAAAAATTTCAGATAGTCCGGGTAAAACCATGACGGATAATGATACTTTCTTAGCGTATCTACGTCAGGTGTTTGACATCTCTGAAGTTAGCGCTTAAACACAGCATTAGATAAAACTAAAAAAGCCGAATCAATGATTCGGCTTTTTTATATCTAAAATATTGCTAAAGGAATGCAAAAATTCAGAATAATAGTGAAAATGACTTATGCTAAGATCGAATTTAATCGCACAAAATACAACACGAACAACGATGACAGCATCTACACTGAATTTTGGTCTGCTGATTGAAGCGGAAGAATTGGTTCCACATCTGGGCAATGAAAAACTACGGATCGTCGATTTGAGTCGTCGTTCGGTTTATGACCAATTGCATATTCCACATGCACTGCATGTTCAGCCGAAACTGTTAGTGCGCCAAGAAGAACAAGCGATGGGGCTTTTACCTGACCAAGCCGGTTTAGAACAGCTCATCAGCTATCTGAATATCAGTCCAGAACATCATGTAGTAGTGTATGACGATGAAGGTGGGGCATGGGCAGGCCGACTGATTTGGAACTTGCATTGCCTCGGTTTTGAAAATACCAGTCTCCTCAATGGTGGCATCCATGCTTGGCTTGGGGCAGGCTTACCGACCTCGTCTGAAATTGAGCAATTTGAACCCGTGAGCCCATTGGTAGAAGTAAGTGCGGAGGCGCGTGCTCAGTATCAAACAGATTATGATGAGCTATTGGCTCGTGTGCAGCAGGAGCAGATCCAAGTATGGGACTGCCGTACCGAAGATGAATATACAGGCCTACGTTTGGCTGCGCGACGCGGCGGTCACATTCCGGGGGCACGACATTTCGAATGGAGTACTGCCCTTAACCGGGAAAATCATTTAAAATTGCATCCTTTAGAACGCACACAACAACGCTTAGAACAATTGGGATTCAATTTAAACGAACCTGTGGTGGTATATTGTCAGTCCCATCATCGGTCGGGCCTAGCTTATATACTGGGACGTTTACTCGGTTGGAATATTCGAGCTTATGATGGTGCGTGGAGCGAGTGGGGCAACCGACTCGATAGTCCTGTGATCACCGGAGAGTTGCCGTCTTGAGCCTTACATCTCAGTTAAAAAAACAAATTTTTATTCAAGCTCAGCGTGTTGTTCCACAGCACAAATTATCACGTATCGTCGGTAAATTGGCTGCGAGTGAAAACCCTGTGGTGAAAAATGCTGTGATTACCGCATTTAAAGCACAGTATGGCATCGACATGTCGATTGCTGAGCAAAGCAATGCCCTGAAATTTAAATCATTCAATGAATTTTTCACTCGTTCTTTAAAAGAAGGCGTACGTGTAGTTGATGCAAATGCCAACAGTGTTGTTTCACCCGCAGATGGTGCGATTTCACAACTAGGTAAAATTGAAAATGGTGACGTATTTCAGGCCAAAGGGCAGAAGTTCACCGTTGAAAACCTGATTGCCGATCCACAATTGGCTGAGCCGTTTAAAAATGGGCAGTTTGCTACGGTTTATTTGTCTCCAAAAGACTACCACCGTGTACATATGCCATTTGCAGGAACATTGACAGAAACCCTGTATGTACCGGGTGAATTGTTCTCAGTAAACCAGACCACTGCTGAAAATATTCCGGGTTTATTCGCTCGTAATGAACGCATGGTCTGCTTATTTGATACAGAAGTTGGTCGTATGGCGGTCGTACTGGTGGGTGCAATGATCGTGGCAGGTATTGAAACCGTGGCTACAGGTAAAGTTAAACCGACAGGGCGTTTGGAACTGAATCAACACGATTTATTCTTAGAAAAAGGTGCAGAATTGGGCCGTTTCTATTTAGGTTCAACAGCGGTTGTGTTGTTTGAAGAAAACAAAATGCAATGGGATGCGACCTTTAAAGCCAACTCGACTGTGGTGATGGGCGAAGCTATAGGGCATACCATTTAATGAATTCCCTCTCCTTTTAGGAGAGGGTTAGGGAGAGGTTTTTGAGCTAAGCTGATTTATTCAAAAAAGAATCCCTTCTAACCTCCCTTTATTAAAGGAATGAATAAAAAAAAGCGCCATCAGGCGCTTTTTTTAAATTCAAAATTTAGCGTTTTACGACAATCGAGTCGATACTGCTATGACGTAAAGTTTGTTGTGCAATCACAGCAGCTTCTTGTGAATCATAGGGGCCAGACACGACGCGATACCAAACTTTGCCATTTTCATTACTTTGGATCACATCGGCAGATAAGCCATTTAAAATAATTTCTGCACGACGGGCATCGGCTTGGTCAGGGTCATCATAGCTACGCACTTGCAAAATATAGCTTGCAGGGGCAGGTGTTGTTTCTGTGGCTTCAATACCCGGCTCAGTCGGTGTAGTGGTATCCGTTTCAGGTGCTTCAACGATCACCACGGTTTCTTTGGTATCTGTTTCAGGCACAGCTTGATCTGGAATCGGGGTGACTTGTTGCTGAGGCAACAGATCATAAAAACGGTAATCTTTATTGGTTTCTTCTTGGTAGTGTTCAGAGGTAATTTGACCTTTCGGTTTTACCGGCTCCCATGGTTTCCATAACATCAAGGCCACCAAGAAACTCAACACGATTAAAATGATCACAAGTGTACCTAACCATGCAGGAATCAATGGTTTTTTAGGCTGATTTGGCCGCTCTGATACACCGCGTTGCGTTTTTCCAAACACGAGGAAACCTCTTTAATTGTAATTGTTACGAACCTAGTGGGAACTGACCCAAAACCAAGTTCTGATTATTATATATTACATGACTGTCATGCTGTTTATGTTTAATTTTCACAATTTCAACATCTTCAATTTTTCATAAAAAGATGACTGAATATCCATGAAAATACAGGCTCATAAAGAGCCTGTATAGGCGTCAATGTATATGGTCATACATGGACGGATTCTAACGTATACTAAGAATGGCTTACATTGATTCAGGCGCACTCACACCCAATAATTCAAGACCATTGCGTAAAACTTGCTGTACGTTTACAGACAGTAATAAGCGCGCTTGAGTCAGTTCTGCATCATCACCCAAGACTTTATTTTCGTTGTACCAACCATGGAACAATGCCGCTAATTCTTTCAAGTAGTTACCCACTTGGTGTGGTTCATAGCTGTTTGCTGCACGAACCACAATTTCAGGGTAAGCCGCAAGTTTAGCAAGAACTTCAGTTTCAGCTTCTAACTCAAGTTTAGCTGCAAATTGACGTGCAGCTTCAGCAGAGAATTGAACGTCTGTCGCAGCGGCTTTTTCGAGCATACGGCAGATACGTGCGTGTGCGTATTGGATGTAGTACACCGCATTGTCTTTGCTTTGAGACACAGCAAGGTCTAAGTCGAAGTCAATGTGTTGTTCTGATTTACGCATGACATAGTAGAAACGAGCAGCATCGTTGCCTACTTCTTTACGTAAGTCGCGTAAAGTCACGAATTGACCTGAACGAGATGACATTTGAACCATCTCGCCGCCACGCCATAGGCTCACAAATTGAACCAAAAGCACCGTCAATTTTTTAGAATCATAGCCAAGCGCATCAATCGCTGCTTTCACACGTGCAATATAACCGTGGTGGTCTGAACCCCAAATATCAATGATATCGGTATAGCCGCGTTGTAGTTTATTTAAGTGATAAGCAATGTCGGATGCGAAGTATGTAGTTTGACCATTACGACGTTTCACAACACGGTCTTTTTCATCACCAAAATCAGTTGATTTGAACCAGATGTTGCCATCTTTTTCGTATAAGAAACCACGTTGATCGAGCATTTGTAATGCTTCATCAATTTTTTCAGTCAAGGTTGCTTCGCTGAACCATTGATTGAAAGTCACGCCAAATTCACCGAGGTCATCTTTAATGTCATCAAGAATGGCTTTCAGCGCAGCTTGATGGAACACACGGTAACCCACAGCCAAATGGTTTTGTGAATTATGAATCAAACCATCAATGTGTTTTTCTTTATCGCCTGAAACAACGACTTTATTGCCTTCGCTATCGAGTTCAGCAGCATATTGCACATCTTCAGGAACATCTTTGTAGATGTCGGCAACAGGGCGTACATAAGCATCGCCATCTTTGTCGATAATGCTTTGTGCGATTTCTTTAACGTAGTCGCCTTGGTATGCATTTTTAGGGAAGACCAGTTGTTGACCGGTCAATTCTAAATAACGCAAGTAAGTTGATGTCGCCAAGATATCCATTTGACGGCCAGCATCGTTGACATAGTATTCACGGTCAACTTTGGCACCTGTTGCTTCAAGAAGATTGGCAACGGTCATACCGTAAGCTGCGCCACGACCATGACCAACGTGTAGGCTAGACGTTGGGTTGGCTGAAACGAATTCCACTTGAACACGTTTTTCAGCATTGGCCTGAGTGCGACCGAACTGATCTTTCTGAGCTTGAATTTGGTCTAAGACAGCAAAACGTTGGTCAGCATTTAAAAAGAAGTTAATAAAGCCAGGACCTGCAATTTCTGCTTTGCTGATATCTGCGACTTCTGGAAGATTTGCCAGAATTTTTTCGGCTAAATCACGCGGCTTCATACCTGCAGCTTTAGAGGCAATCATGGCAATGTTTGACGCAAAGTCACCGTGGCTTCGGTCTTTGGTTCGGGTCAAATTGCTAGTATTGTTCCAGTCAGTTGGGAGTACACCTTCAGCTTGAAGGGATTGCACTGCATGATCGAGCGCTGCTTGTATTGCCGTATTCATAATCAGTCGAAAAATAAATGTCGCAGAAAAACGGTAAATATAGCAAATTTCAGACTCTTTAGGTGAACCCATTTGTTGCGAATAAAAAATATTCGATAAAAGTGAAGCATTGCTTATATCGAAGTAAAACGATATAAGTGGTTTAGCGATTCAGGATCACTGCTTGAGTATATGGACATGTCACAACCCACCCCTAAAATTTTTGGCAATGTGCCGAAGTTAGCTGCACGCTGGGCGCTGATTATCGTGCCGTTTATTTTGTCTTGTCTCATGAGCGGCATTATTTCGTTTATTAATATGCTCAGAAATTTAGGGTGGTTTGAGGGATTTCTGACTCTATGGCTGCATAATTGGATGATTTCTTGGGCAATTGCTTTTCCCATTGTACTGATTTTATTGCCATTTGTTCGAAAGTTTACAGGCCTGCTGGTTGATATGTCAGGGCCACAGCCACCTGCAAAATAAGCCTGCATGTAAGTCACAGTTGAGTAAAACGGTGACTTACTGCATTTCGCTTTAAATATTTATAGGCTATCGCGACAACTTACTGCTTTAGAGAGTAATTCGGCTTTGTTGTTTTGGAAGGTATAGAGTTTTGAGGCATTAAACACTTTAATGACTTTGGCCTGAGCGACAGCGGTTTTAAAGCTTTGGAACTTTTGCTGATGGGCTGTCTCAAACGGATTTCCAAAGTTTTTATTGTCGAGCAGAATTTGAATTTGCCCCACATTTGTATCATGTGCTTTTAGGATCTCTTGGCCATCCGCGTTGCTTATACTGAAAGTTGGGCGCTGAGTGCTGATTTTGCAATTCAATTTGAGGCTCAAGGTGAAATTGTCTGCCGATTTATTTTTGAGGGTAGATGTGCCTTGTTGATCATTTTCAATATAGACCCACTGATTTTTCGGCATATTGGTCAGCAGAGTTTCTAACTGTTGTTGGGTACTTTTGCTGATATCGACAGTGCCTTTTTTATCGATTTCAGGGGCTTTTTCTTTACCGAGCATGCCCATCACTTTGTCGCTGACTGTGCTACTGGTTTTGGAAATGGTCTGGCAAGCGCTTAAGCTACTGATGATTAGAATGAATGGTAGTGTATAGATGGCAGGTAAATGCATAGATTTTATTGTTCTATTAAATTTTCGGATCGGCAAAGTTTAACGGTTCTACGCATAAAGCTCAAACCTGCGGCCAATCTCCTTCGAGGAGGACTGCTGCAGGCGGCTAAAGCAGCCATTCTACACAGGCACGAATAATCCCCAGTGCGAGGCCAATAAAACCACCGACCACGACACCATTGACTCGAATCATATGCAAGTCGCCACCGACTTCGTTTTCGATCTTATCGATCATTTCACGTGAATCCCATTCATGTATACGTTCACTGATAAACCGAATGACTTTTTCGCTATATTGATCGGAGAGATTGATGGCAATATCACTCATTTTTTCATTCAGCAATTGGCGTACAGCAACGTTAGAGACAATATTTTCGCCCACTTGTTGAATGGCGACGCGTAGGTTTTGTGCAATACCTGAGTCCGGCTTTTGTAGATCAGATTTAATCGCATCACATAAAATCACAACAGCGCCGCTTAAAAAGTTAAGCATTTGTGGGCTGTCTAATAAAGCGTCCTTGGTGCTATTCAAACGTTGGCTGGCTACACTTTGATTGTCTGCCAACTCATGCATGAGTTGCTGTGCCATTTCTTCAATTTTTCGACGCCAAGGATGTTCTGGATCGGCCAACATAGATTCGACACGGCTCACCAATGAATCAATGGTGCGTTGTTGTACATCAATGCCGATCCAGCTGGCGCCTTTAGCTAACTTCCATACCCCAAGTTCTTTAAACAACTGGCGTGAAAGGTCGCGGGTTTGTTCTGGATGCTGTGTGACCCAATCATGGGCTAAATCGAGCCCGCGCTGTAAAACATCTTGATGGAAGTCATTTTCTAAAACTGCCCGTAGCATTTCACTGGCAAGATGGTTGACTTGCGTATTGCGTACCCATTGCACGCTGTTATTTTGGATAAATTGTCCAATTTGTTCCTGACCGACAAATTCGAAAATTTTCGGTACCGTTTGCTGAATGACTTGGGTCACTTGCGCATTATTGTGCGGATTGGCCAACCATTTCCCGACGGCAAGAGAGAGATCCGTCTCCGCTAAGCTTTTTTCAACCACTTGTGGTGAAAGAAAATTCTCCTGAACAAAGCGGCCCATTGACTCGGCAATGCGTGCTTTATTACGAGGAATAATTTCTGTGTGGTCACGTAAAAATTTAGGAATCGGAATCCGACCAAAGGGATTGCGAAATAAAACGGTTATCGCATACCAGTCTGCCAAACCACCAACCACTCCAGCTTCCGCTGAAAGCATTAAAATATGAATGAGCCAGACGTATTCAGGCAGCAATTTAGCTGCGATCATCAATGCAATCCACGCCAGCACCGCCACCACCAAAGCAATGGTGGCGAAGCGTTTACTGCGTTGCAGACTAGGTGAAACAGCGGGCTGTTCAGTTGGGCTCATCAATGATCGGGTCTCTATGGGTTGACTTATTTAGAGGTGGGCTCAGCGGCTACAGGAAAAGGATTTCCTTGGCTGTCTAAACCATATTTAGCTCCGAGTGACTGCAAAATCAAGCGAGCATCAAAGGCATCCTGAGGGGCTTTGGCACGATCTTTATAGCAAGTAATACTGTAGGAAACTTGAGTCGGATCGAGTGTGACCACCTGTGGAACGTCATAAAACGGGCCTGGCCAAAATCCGGGATGGCGACGATAATAGCCATATGGATAAGGCATAGGGTCTGGGTAAATCACCGCTTGACGCGGTGGTTTTTGACTCCGATTACTCGGATCATCCATGACTTTAAAATATTGAAAGCCATTGTGTAGGGTGGTTTGAGCGGCTTTAACCAAGGTGATTTCTTCGGCAGTACCATAGCTCATATTGGGGCGAGCTTGAAAGCTAATCCGGTAGCTTTGCGCATTTAATGGTGTCGCAGAATATTGACCGAGTTGTTCAAAGGTCAAAGGTTTTGATGGGGTTGTGGCACAGCCAGTCAAACCGAGTGCTGCGGTTATGGCTGCTGCGATAATGAGTTTGTTCATGCGCATACTCCTGTTTAGTCGGTTCATGGCAAGGGGAGATACTGGCCAAAAGCCGTCAATTAAAAGCTAGAATTGGGCTGGGTTAAAAATTCCAATTCCTCTGCTGTAGATGTTCTGCCCAATACCGCATTGCGATGCGGGTAACGTCCAAATCGATCGATAATCACTTTATGCTTTTTTTCAAATTCTAAGTTGATCGGATTGCCCAGTTGCTCAAATAATTTTAACGCGCTTTGATGGATTTTTGTCGATTCGCTATGCATAAAGGGCATATATAAAAATGAGCGCTGTTCAGGGCTTAATTGTAGATCTAAACCCTGCGCGATGGCTTCTTGTGCAAGCGCCAAAGCCAGTGCATCTTGGGCAAAAGCCAAGCCAGAGTCACGGAATAAATTTCTAGAAAATTGATCTAAAACAATAATTTCAGCCAAACGACCTTCGGCAGTAGTACGCCATTGCCACAGTTCTACTTTACTCGCCGCAAGATGGATGTCTTTAAACTTTTTTTCGATTAAAACATCAAAATTATTGCTTTTAGCGAACCAATTGGGCTGATTTTCTGGGTTAAACCAAAATTCGAGAATATCTTGATAATTCATAAGTTTTAAGCATTATTAGCATATATTTGTTTATAAAATCACAAATTTCAAATGTCATATAGAGTAAGTTTGTGATAAAAAATTGCCAAAATAAAATCACGGTTTGTCTCAAAACTATACAGTGGGTCATTTGCCCACTTCAAATCGCGTTATACTGATATAAACTGATGATTTTATTTTAGTAGTTTCTTCCATTTAAGCGAGATAGCAATGAGTCAACCCGAATCGACCTCTCAAGACATTTTACCGACTTGGGTAGATTCTTCGCTGATTAAAGGAATGTTGCGCGGTATTGAGCGTGAAAGCTTGCGTATGCAAAGCAACGGTTTCTTGTCTCAGGCCGACCATCCCCAAGCTTTGGGTGCGGCTTTGACTCATCCGCATATCACGACAGACTATTCTGAAGCTTTAATGGAATTTATCACGCCGCCAAAAGAAACCATTACAGAGGCGTTAAACTATCTGCAAGATATACATGCTGTTGCGCATACGCATTTGGAACATGGTGAAAAACTTTGGCCGTTGTCGATGCCGTGCATGTTGGATAAAGACGAAGACAGTATTCGTTTAGCGCAATATGGCAGCTCGAATATAGGACGTTTTAAAACCTTGTACCGTCGTGGTTTAGGGGTGCGCTATGGTCGCCGGATGCAGACCATTTCAGGGGTGCATTATAATTTATCCTTCCCAGATCATTTCTTTGAAGCACTGCAACAACACGAAACTGACGACGCCCTCAAGGCATTGAGCTTACAGGATTATCGCAGTCATCGTTATTTCGGCCTGATCCGTAATTTTATTCGTTTAACGCCATTGGTGATGTTTTTGGTTGGAGCGAGCCCGTCGGTGTGTAAATGTTTTATGACTGGACGTGAACATCAGTTGTTACCGCTCTTAAAAGGCACGCTATTTTTACCCTATGCAACGGCGCTGCGTATGGGAAATTTTGGCTATCAAAATTCAGCACAAAAACAGTTAGGGATTCACTACAACGACATTCAGGCATATTTGGAAGGTTTGCAAAAAGCGGTGCATACCCCGTATGCCGCATTTAGTCATTTAGGTTTAAATGATGAACAGGGTGAACCGATTCAAATTAATGACCATGTGTTGCAAATTGAAAATGAATACTACAGTTTGGTTCGTCCGAAACAAGTGCCACAGGATGGTGAAACACCATCTGAAGCCCTGCAAAATCGTGGCGTAGGTTATGTTGAATTACGTGCGGTAGACGTCAATCCTTATAGCCCGATTGGGATCAATGAAGACACGGCAGGCTTGCTCGAAGTGGTGGCTTTATACTGTTTATTGCAAGACAGCCCAGCATTGTTAGATGCCGAACAAAATGAAATTGAGAAAAATCAGGCTGAAGTAGTAAACCGTGGTCGTGCGCCAAACGCAGTGATTTTACAGCAAGGTCAAGCGGTTCCAATTGAAACATGGTGTCGTACACATGTTGCAGCGATGCAACCGTTGGCTGAATTGCTGGATGATTCTTACAATACAGATATTTACACTCAGGCAATGGCTGTGATGCAATCACGCATCGATGAAGTCGATGAAACATTGTCGGCACGTATGATTAGCGATACTTTAGAACAAGGTGGAACTTGGGGCTTTGGTAGCTTTATGGCCTTACAACATGCTGAAGTGTATGAGCAGCATGTCTTGAACCCTGAAACTGCAGCATACTTTGCACAAGCTGCTGAGCAGTCTTTAGAAAAACAGGCTCAACTTGAGCAAGACTGCACCTTGAGTTTTGAAGAATATTTGAAAAACTTTAGATAAAAAATTTAAGAGGATTTACCATGAAATGGAGTTTCCGCTTCGTGAGTGGTTTGTTGTTTTTAGCCAGCGTGATCGGTATGTCTTTTGCGCTGTTTTTAGAACATGTACAAGGCTTAGAACCTTGTCCGTTGTGCGTATTCCAACGTATTGGTTTGATTGGACTCGGCATCATTTCATTGATTGCGTTGATTCACAATCCAGCATCGAATTGGGGTAAACGCATTTACGCATTGTTGGGGACACTATCAATTCTTTGGTCTGCTGGGGTGGCTGCGCGTCATATTTGGCTGCAAAACTTACCGCCAGACAAAGTGCCTAGCTGTGGCCCAGGACTGGATTATTGGGTAGAAACGCTGCCGTTAAAATCAGTCTTTGAACAAGTACTAACCGGCTCTGGTGAATGTGCCAAAGTGGATTGGACGTTCTTGGGACAATCATTACCGGTTTGGTCATTGGTGTTTTTTGCAGTTTTAACCTTGCTCAGTCTTTGGCAGTTATTGCGTAAATATCCAAGCAAACCAGTCCCACGTTTACGTGATAAATTTTAATTTAGTGATACATAAAAAAGCCCTCAGTTGAGGGCTTTTTTTTATGAGTCTGAATGGGGGAAGTTTACCTTAGGTTAGGGCAATGCCTTCCACACTTTCCAAGTCCATCATAAATTCATAGATATGATCACAAGCTTTATCGTCATTGTTTGGATAGAACCAATGCACGATTTGCTCAGCCACTTGCGGATGATGCTGAATTTCGAAATGGTTCAAGCCATAAAAAATCGCTTTATGTGAATCTGGCACTTTCAGTTGATACCGTGCATTTGGGTGTTCCCCCAATGCACTTTTTACACTGACCAAGTAATCTCCAATCACATGTCGAGTTTTATTGCGACGATGTTCATATTCGATGGTCCCTGCCACGAGGTAGGTATTGATATGTGAAGGAATCGGGGCAGGTTTACGGTTGTCGTCCATGAGCCCAATGCGAACATCATTATGTTCCCAATCATCATCACGCACGCTGCCATAGCGCAAATCTAAAATGCCGTTACTGCGAATATTCACCACGTGACCTACGATTTTGACCAAGGGGAAACGCCCCAATTGATCTTGCAGATGAAATCCGATACGTTCAAGCACAGCACCATGATGCGGTGAGCCTAAGCAGACTAGATTTTCGACTTGATGAATCCATTGATACATATTTTGTTTGCCATAAAAAATGGCACTACGGGACACTAAGCCCCCCATACTATGACCAATTAAGTCGATACTGGTAATACCCGGGTTGCGACGGACCAAATCTTCTAATGTATTGGCAAGGCTGCGACCATTGGTCGAGATACGACGACCCGTGTTGTAATTTAAATACAGCATGGTGTTGTGGTCACGTTGAGAAAGTAATTTTTCACCAATGCCGCCATATTTGGCTGTCGACCATGACAGATGATTCATGCACAGCCCATGAATCAATAGGGTAATACGACCGTTTAATTCGCCTTTTTGTACCGCACCATAATGGTCGTAAACCACCATCGGTAAGGCCATCGGGTTGTGATATTTCAGTAAATAGTCGCCTAAGACCCCATTCAGTGCGCCCACTAAAAAATGTAAAGACGGGGTGAGGGGTTTGTCGTGTAAGCGTGGGAATTTTTCTATAATGCTACGCAGCGTTGGTGCAAGTAAATAATTGCCATAATTGAAAAAAGTGTTGTAAGAAAATTCATAAATCCGTGCAATGGTCGGCTGCTTATGAAAGGCTTTCGAGCCTTGTTCGCTCATTCCAAAAATACTGATTAAAATTTCACGTTGAATGTTTTTGATTAAGTCATGCACGACATCACTAAAACGCATTGTCACGAGTTGTGCCAAACCTTCCAGCACATCTGCTTGACTGGGTGGCGTGCGGTCCCATTTACAATAGGTTTCATGCAATGGTGTTAAGCTAGGCATAATGTTCCTATCCTTACATTCAATGCTATCCCTCGATTGTATTTATTACTGGAATAGCCTGAAGTTTCATTGTTTATTTTATAAAATTCTCACGAACAGCTTTTACAATACCGATAACAGACCTGTCGGTGAATGCCTTTTGTCTGACAATTTTACTAAAAATTCAAATTTAGAAAATGTGACGCAGTTAGCACTTATATGCCACTTTTAAAGCAATTTAAAGATCAATTTGGAATCAAAATGATGAATATTGTGTATTTGCATGGTTTTCAAAGTAACTCAAATTCGGTGAAAGGGCAGATATTGCGGCACTATTGCGCAGACTTAAATGGTGTGCACGTGCATTTGCCAGATTTGAATATGCCACCACTACAGGTAATGCAGCAGATGTCAGAGCTGATTGAAGGTTTGGATAATGTGGTTTTGGTCGGTAGCAGTTTAGGTGGCTTTTATGCGACGCAGTTGATGGCACGCCATCACATTCCTGCGGTGCTCATCAATCCTGCGGTCTATCCATGGCAATTATTTCGTGATTTATTTGGTGAGACGGCATTGCCTTATCAGGTGACTGAAACGTGGTGCTTGGATGATGCACAGCTCAATCAAATGCAGGCTTTGGCTGTATCTAAGGTTGAAAATGCAGATCAACTGTTGGTCTTGCTCCAACAAGGTGATGAAACCTTGGATTTTCGTGATGCCACTAGGTTTTATAGTGCGGTTCAAGCCGGCACGGCTATGCTGATCACTGAGGTGGGTGGAACGCATGGCATGGATAACTTTGCAGAAAAAATACCCATGCTCTTGCAGTTTTTGGCAGATGCTGTAAAAAATAAGCGGGCATAAGAAAAGCGAAATCAGTTTAATCATACAAAAAAGTAGCTTTACGACATGAATTGACGCATAAATTGACTAAGAAAATGGCGGCTGATCGCAAGAGATATGCATTTTAATAAAAAAGCATATACTGTAGCGCTTGAAGAAATGTTTTAACCAAAAAAGCAGGGAATTTTGCAACGTGACGCAATATACGGCTCAATCACTTGAAGTTTTATCTGGTCTAGATCCGGTACGTCGTCGTCCGGGTATGTATACAGACACTACACGACCGAACCATTTAGCACAGGAAGTGATAGATAACTCCGTCGATGAAGCGCTTGCAGGTCATGCCAACAAAATTACTGTGACGGTTTATAAAGATGGTTCTTTGTCGGTAGAAGACAATGGACGCGGTATGCCTGTTGATATTCATCCTGAGTATGGTCAAAGCGGGATTGAAATTATTCTGACCAAATTACATGCCGGTGGTAAGTTCAGTACTGATAACTACCAATTCTCAGGTGGTTTACACGGTGTGGGTATTTCGGTGGTGAACGCACTGTCAGATCGTGTTGAAGTGGAAGTTCAGCGTCAAGGCAATCTATATAAAATGGCCTTTGAACATGGCGTTCCTGTGGCACCGCTTGAGGTGTTGGAAGGTAAATGCGCTAAACGTGCAACGGGTACTACCGTGCATTTTTGGCCTGAAGCCAAATATTTTGATTCGCCTAAATTTGCGCTGAAAGCCTTAAAACACAACTTAAAAGCCAAGGCTGTTTTGGCGGCAGGCTTGCAGATTATTTATATCGATCAAATCAACAACGAAAAGATCGAATGGCAATTTGAAAATGGTCTAGTCGACTATTTGATGGATGAGCTACAAGACCGTGACATCGTTCCTGTTCCTGCATTTGTTGCGACTGGTGAAGCTGAACGTGCTAGTGCTGAATTTGCCATTTGCTGGAACGTTGAAGGCGGCGAACAGATTCAAGAAAGTTATGTCAATTTGATTCCAACTGCGCAAGGCGGTACACATGTCAACGGTTTACGTTCAGGTGTGACAGATGCGATTCGTGAGTTCTGTGAATTACGTAACTTGTTGCCGCGTAATATGAAGCTGTCTGCCGAAGATGTGTGGGATGGTGTCAACTTTATTCTGTCTTTAAAATTCCAAGAGCCACAATTTTCGGGTCAAACTAAAGAGCGACTTTCAAGCCGTGAAGCCTCTAGTGTGGTGTTAAATATTGCTAAAGATGCCTTTGCACTGTGGCTGAATCAAAATTCCGATATTGCTATGCAACTGGCAGAAATGGTGATTGCCAAGGCCGGTCGCCGTTTAAAAGCTGCGAAAAAAGTTGAACGTAAAAAGATTGTTTCAGGTCCAGCTTTACCAGGTAAATTGGCTGACTGTGTGGGGCATACCCTCGAAGAATCTGAACTGTTTATTGTGGAAGGGGATTCTGCAGGTGGTTCTGCCAAACAAGCACGTGATAAGAACTTCCAAGCGATCATGCCGATCCGAGGTAAGATTTTAAATACTTGGGAAGTGTCTTCTGATGAAGTTTTAGCATCGCAAGAAGTACATGATATTGCGATTGCGATTGGTGTAGATCCGGGTAGTGATGACTTATCTGAATTACGTTATGGCAAAATTTGTATTTTGGCCGATGCCGACTCGGATGGTTTGCACATTGCAACTTTACTTTGCGCACTGTTCGTCAAACATTTCCATACTTTGGTTGAGGAAGGACATCTATTTGTGGCGATGCCACCGCTGTTCCGTATAGATGACAATAAAGATGTGCACTATGCCTTGGATGAAGATGAACTGGAAAGCATCTTAAAGAAATGTAAAACCAAAAATCCTCAAATCACTCGATTTAAAGGATTGGGTGAGATGAACGCGAGTCAGCTGCGTGAAACGACTATGGATCCCAATACACGTCGTTTAGTGCAACTGGACTTGGATGACGTACAGTTTACTTCAGGTTTACTCGACAAATTATTGGCGAAAAAACGCTCTTCAGACCGTAAGCATTGGTTGGAACAGAAGGGTAATTTGGCCGATTTGGCGGTTTAAAAGGGCAATAAGAAAAAAACCACGCAAGTGGTTTTTTTTTGCTTCAAATGTAGGAAAAGCTGCATGATTTGTGTGCTAAAACACCGTATTTTTTGAAAAACGTCGCAAAATTGTTCAATTATAGGTCAAATGTTGGATACAAGTTTGTATGCATCTTTGCGGTGATTTTACGGTGTTTGGATCGAACCATAAAAAATTACAAGCAAAGTTTTTTATTATAACTATATGAAAAATAATATTTAAAAATAAATAACAGCACTCAATCAAAATAAAAAATAAGGCTTGGCACAGTTATTGAATTGCTCTGTTGTGATGAAAGACAACAAATGCATTTTAAAAATGTGACTTACAAGCTTAGGTTGGGAGTGTGAATAATGTTTCAACGCAATGTATTTGCTAAAAGTATTTTAGCGGCAACGATGACTGGGGCGATTGCTTTAACGGGCTGTTCAAAACCTGCAGAAGAAAAAACAGAAAGTGCTGCATCTGAACCAAAAGCGGCCGCAGCAAGTGGCGATACTATTAAAGTCGGGATCTTACATTCGCTGTCAGGCACGATGGCGATCTCAGAAACTTCTCTTAAAGATACCGCCTTGATGGCGATTAATGAAATTAATGCCAATGGCGGGGTATTGGGCAAAAAACTAGAACCTGTGGTGGTTGATCCGGCATCGGACTGGCCATTATTTGCGGAAAAAACCCGTCAGTTGATTACCCAAGACAAAGTAGCCGTGATTTTTGGTTGCTGGACGTCGGTATCTCGTAAGTCGGTTCTACCAGTGGTTGAAGAATTAAATGGCTTATTGTTCTACCCTGTTCAGTATGAAGGTCAGGAACAGTCTAAAAATATTTTCTACACGGGTGCAGCACCGAATCAGCAAGCGATTCCTGCTGTTGAATACCTGATGAGTGAAGAGGGTGGAAAGGCAGAACGCTTTGTACTGTTGGGCACGGACTATGTTTACCCACGCACTACCAACAAAATCTTACGTGCATTCTTGAAGTCGAAAGGCATTGCCGATGCAGACATCATGGAAGAATATACCCCATTTGGTCATAGCAACTATCAAACCATTGTGGGCAATGTGAAGAAGTTTGCGGCAGGGAAAAAGACGGCTGTGATCTCGACCATTAACGGCGATTCAAATGTGCCGTTCTATCGTGAATTGGGTAACCAAGGCATCAAAGCTGCGGATATTCCAGTGATGGCGTTCTCTGTAGGTGAAGAGGAATTACGCGGTATCGACACCAAGCCGCTGGTCGGACACTTGGCATCGTGGAACTACTTCATGTCGGTGAAAAATCCAGTGAATACTGAATTCACCAATAAAATGAAGCAGTATGCCGTGGAATACAAACTGCCAAATGCCGATAAATTTGTGACCAATGACCCGATGGAAGCTACCTATGTCGGTATCAATATGTGGAAACAAGCGGTAGAAAAAGTAGGAAGCACAGATGTCGATAAAGTGCGTGAAGCTATGGCCGGCCAAGAATTTAAAGCGCCATCGGGCTATACCTTGCAAATGGATGCGTCGAACCATCATTTGCATAAACCAGTCATGATTGGTCAGATCCGTGCCGATGGTCAGTTTGATGTGGTACACAAAACGGCAAAAACCATTGCTGCAGAGCCATGGAGTCCGTACATCCCTAAATAATTCAATTCGAATGCCTGTTGCTATTGTGTAGCAGGCCTTTTTTGATGTGATCCCTGTATGGGGTTGTTCTATTACTCAATAGGGATGCTTATAAGATGAAAAAATTACGCAATTTCCCGATCCTTTTTCTATTCCTAAGCCAATTATTCTGTCTGCAAATCGTGCATGCAGAAACTGCAGCGGATGTGGTGTCTACGGTGCAATCTGTGCAGCAAGGTGACGCCATTCAGCAATTTGTTCGCGGGAGTTTTACCGAGCGACGTAGTTTACTGAATCAATGGCCGGGCGATCTTGAATCCTTAGATCAGTTGGCCGCATTGGTCGAAAAAGACCAGTTATATAGTGGTCAAAGCGGTCAAACCTATATTTTAGAAACTGACGAAAAATTATTGAGCTATCCTGATTTGCAAACCGTGACGGATTGGCCTGCCGATTTATCTCAAGTGACTTTGGTGAATACCCTTCGTAAAGCCTTAACGTTTGCTCAAGCGAAAGAAAAGCTGCAATCGGATGATCTAAACCAGCGTTTAGATGCGATCGATATTTTAGAAAATAACTTGGCTGAGTTGGATGTTAAAAATATTAATCAATTGTATTTAAATGAAAAAAATAACAAAGTTAAAGCCCGTTTAGCGCAGCTCAAAGCACGCTTGGACTATCGAAACCCTGATGTTTTACAAAAAATACAGGCGGCTAAAGTGCTGCAAGATTCTAACCGTCCCGATGTGTTGGCAATGGTGGAGCAGGAATTACAACAAGCCAATCTGCATCCCGAGTTAAAAGCCGCACTGACAGAAGCCAAGAGCAATATTAAAACTCGGATTCAAGCCAGTGAATGGACTGGACATGTCTTTTCAGGTCTCAGCACGGCCAGTATTTTACTGCTTGCAGCGTTGGGACTAGCCATTACGTATGGTCTGCTAGGCGTGATTAACATGGCGCATGGTGAACTGATCATGATCGGGGCCTACACCACTTATGTGGTGCAAAGCCTGTTTAAGAGTTATCTCAGTAGCTATGTCGATTGGTACTTGATTGCCGCGATTCCTGCTGCGTTTTTTGTTAGCGCTTTGATTGGCATGTTGATTGAACGTGCCGTTATTCGTCCCTTGTATGGCCGTCAATTGGAAACACTATTAGCCACCTTTGGTGTGAGCTTAATTTTGATGCAATTGGTGCGCATGGTTTTTGGTGCGCAGAACGTTGAGGTGTCGAATATTTCATGGCTGTCAGGGGGCATCGCTGTGACACCGAGCCTGATGCTGCCTTATAACCGTATTGCCATTATTGGCTTTACCGTTGCTGTACTCCTATTACTGGTTTACTTGCTGAATAAGACCCGCTTTGGTTTATTTGTTCGTGCCGTGACGCAAAACCGTCAAATGGCACAGGCTGTGGGTATCCGTTCTAGCCGCATTGACATGATGGCTTTTGGTTTAGGTTCAGGGCTTGCAGGTCTGGCAGGTTGTGCCTTAGCACAAGTCGGCAATGTCGGTCCTGATTTAGGACAAAACTATATTATTGATGCGTTTTTGGTGGTTGTGGTGGGCGGTGTTGGTCAAGTATGGGGTGCAGTACTGGCGGCCTTAGGTCTAGGTGTCAGTGGCACAGTGCTGGAAATCGGCATGGGTGCGGTCTTAGCGAAAATTATTCTACTGGTTCTTGTGATTTTGTTTATTCAAAAACGTCCACAAGGTTTGTTTGCCATCAAAGGCCGTTTTGTGGAGTAAGCGCATGAAAATCACTTCGTTATTATCGGATAAACCCTATAGCGGTATGGCGATTGCCGTGTGCTTTGCCATTTTGCTGATTTTGCCTTGGTTACATGTATTGCCAGCCGATTCAGCACTGCATTTATCAGCGTATTGGGTCACGCTCATTGGCAAGATTATGTGTCTCGCCTTGGTGGCATTGGCCTTAGATTTGGTTTGGGGCTATGCCGGCATTTTAAGTTTGGGACATGGTCTGTACTTTGCCTTGGGCGGCTATGCCTTCGGTATGTATCTCATGCGTGAGGCGGCAGGAGATGGCTTACCCGACTTTATGCGCTTTTTGAGTTGGACTGAGCTACCGTGGTACTGGATGGGTACTGAACATATCGTGTGGGCATTGGCTTTGGTGGTTTTAGTTCCGGGATTGATTGCCTTCATTTTTGGCTTCTTTGCCTTCCGCTCCAAAATTAAAGGCGTGTATTTTTCAATTATTACCCAAGCCATGACTTTTGCCGCTGCGCTACTATTTTTCCGCAATGAAACAGGCTTTGGCGGTAACAACGGCTTTACCGGTTTTAAAACCATCTTAGGTCTAGATATTACCTCTGCACCAATGCGAGCAACCTTGTGTTTCCTCACGGCACTGACTTTGCTGGTCTGTTTTGTCGGTTTACGCCACCTGATGAATAAACCCTATGGTCGCGTACTTGGTGCAATTCGTGACAGTGAAAACCGTTTGCAATATTTAGGTTATCGCACCTTATGGTACAAGCTCTCTGCATGGGTTTTGTCCGCTGTGATCGCAGGGATTGCAGGCGCTCTGTATGTCCCTCAAGTCGGTATTATTAACCCAAGTGAAATGAACCCTGTCAATTCGATTGAAATGGCGGTGTGGGTGGCTGCAGGGGGGCGCGGTACGCTGATTGGCCCAATTTTAGGTGCAGGTTTAATCAATGGGGTGAAGACCTATTTTACGGTGGCTTATCCAGAGGCATGGCTATTGATTTTAGGTGCGCTGTTTATTGTGGTAACGATATTTCTGCCAAAAGGTGTGATTGGGTTATTAGAGCGGTTTAAAAAGGAGAGCAGCGAATGAATGATCAATGGGTTCAACCGCATGGCGGTCATGCTGTTGAAGGTTATGGACGACCAAAGGAGCAGGGTGCGGATTTCAGTCACGGGATTGCCTTGTATTTAGAAAAAGTCAGCGTTTGGTTTGATTCTTTCCGTGCATTAAATGATTTGTCGTTATATATCAAAGAAGGTGAGCTGCGCTGCATCATTGGTCCCAATGGTGCAGGAAAAACCACGCTGATGGATGTGATTACGGGGAAAACTCGCCCAACAGAAGGTTCGGCTTTTTTTGGGCAAACCTATGATTTGGCAAAAATGAGCACAGAGCAAATTGCAGAAGCCGGGATCGGTCGTAAGTTTCAAAAGCCAACCGTATTTGAAAATTTTACTGTGATGGAAAACCTGTTATTGGCTGCACCTAAAGATAAACGGGTGAAAAAGAGTTTTTTCAGCAAGCTTGATCCAGATGCGCAAAATGCCTTGGACGAATCTTTAGCACAAATCCGCTTAGAAGAATTGATCCATAAACCGGCAGGGCTGTTGTCACATGGTCAAAAGCAGTGGTTAGAAATAGGCATGCTACTGATGCAGCGTCCAAAGTTGATTTTGCTGGATGAACCTGTAGCAGGGATGACCGATGCTGAAACAGAGCGCACTGCAGAGCTGTGTTTAGAGTTGAAAAAGAACCATACCCTTATCGTGGTTGAACATGACATGAGCTTTATTGACACCATCAGTGAAAAAGTCACCGTGTTGGCGCAAGGTGCGATTTTGGCCGAGGGTACATTGGCCGAAGTCCAAGCCAATGAAGATGTCATTGAAAAATATCTCGGACGTTAAGGAGCAGACCATGTTAGAAGTCAAAGACGTCAATCAGTTTTATGGCGGCAGTCATATTTTAAGAGATGTGACATTTGCCGCTCCCGTAGGCGCATGTTCGGTGGTGCTCGGGCGAAATGGTGTGGGTAAAACCACCCTCTTAAAATGTTTAATGGGCATTTTACCGATCAAGTCTGGGCAGATCTTACTGGATGGCAAAGACATTTCTAAACTGAGTCCAGAGCAACGTGTACGCGAAGGATTGGCTTATGTACCGCAAGGACGGGACATTTTTTCAACCTTGACCGTTGAAGAAAATATTTTGATTGGGATGGCAAAATTTAAAGGGGCTAAGACCCGAAAAGTGCCAGAACATCTCTATGAAATTTTCCCCGTATTGGATGAAATGAAACATCGACGAGGTGGAGATTTATCTGGTGGTCAGCAGCAACAATTGGCGATTGCCCGTGCGCTCGCTTCCGAACCACGGGTATTGATTTTAGATGAACCGACCGAAGGCATTCAGCCCTCGATTATTAAAGATATTGGCCGTGTGATTCGTCAGTTAGCCGATGGTGGAGAAATGGCGATTGTTTTGGTTGAGCAGTTTTACGATTTTGCAGAAGAACTGGCAGATGAATATACCGTGATGGCGCGGGGGCAAGTGATTGCACAAGGTGTCGGTAGTGAAATGCCTGAAAAAGGCATTCGGGAACTGGTGGCGATTTAACATTTAGTTGACTGCGATGTGTGGCGGGCTTGTATCAATCAAGCTCGTTACTCTTTTAATTCAATTTACTACGATCAAAAAAATCGTTGCTGGTCATGGCAGTTGAATCAAAAAAACGAGTGGCATAAATTTTTTTTTTGTTTTAAGCCATAAGCTTGCGTTGTTCTCAGTATAGTCATTTGAAGTTTCAGCATGTCGTGCTTAAGTGATGCTAAACGCAGTACTCAGACTTTGGTAAAGGGCGAATGTGCATCCATCAGTATTCGATCAAATGCGGCCGAATATACAAAATATCTGCTTTATTTTTGTGTGGATTACATTAATCTAAATGTACGACATAACAAGAAGATAAGAATATGGATGCGATATTATATTTGATCCCACCGAATGATTTGGAAACTCTGATTTTAGAAGCAGACACCCCTCAAGATGTCTTGGATTCACCCTTTGTACAACACTCCTTATTTTTAGGGGAAGCGTGGCAAGAGTTGAATCCATTATTAAGCCTGAACAGTGATTCAGCTGCGGCACTGAGTTATGCCATTCAGGCAGAACATCCATTGTCAGAGCGACGCCCGGGACTGAGCCTTGCAGTGCATTACAATACTGTAGTTCGCGTTGCAGAAATCCATCAGGCATTACAACCGTTAAGCGTGGATGAAATCAAAAAACGTTATTTGGTCACGATTGCAGAAAACGCACCTGAGCAAGAGCTTAAATTGGCCGAATTAAAACTGCTTTTTTTACAGTTACAAGATCTTTATCGCGATGCGGTGCGTCATAACTTATCAGTGCTGAGTGTAATTCAAGATGGTATTCGTTTGGATAAATTACCATAAACACAGCTTAACACGGGCTATAACTGAAGTTGCATCAGGACCAGATCTCGCCATTCACCAAACTTTTGTCCCACTTCAGGCATATAACCTGTTTGCTTAAAGCCTAATTTTTTGTGCAGGGCAATCGAGGCGCTATTGCCGTGATCAATGCCTGCAATCATCACATGCATATTTTGGGTTTTGGCATGCTGAATTAGGTGCTCTAATAATTGCTGACCGAGACCAAGTCGAGCATAGTTTGGGTCAATATAGACAGAATGCTCAACAGTATGTCGATAGCCAGCAAAATGACGGAAAGAACCATAGTCAGCATAACCGGCGATTTGCTGTTGATCCTGATCTTCAATCACCACAAATGGAAAATTTTGCTTTTGCAAATCCAGCAATTTCTGTTGGAAAGAGTCAAGGGTATAAGCTTGATCATTCCATGTCGCAAAGCCGTTGAGAACTTCATGATTATAGATTGCGAGAATGGCCGCTAAGTCTTGTGGAATTGCAGGTCGAATGAGAAAAGACATGCGCAAATTTCTGATAAAAATAAAGTCAATTTAAAAACTTAGGCATAAAAAAAGCAAGGTGATGAACCTTGCTTTTTTCTTCATAGTGTTCTGATTCGAACTTAGAAGTGGTATTTCACCAATGCGCTGACATCGTTTTGGTCTACGCCTTTAATACCAAATTTGTTGTTCCAAACTGAATGTTCGATACCAACATATAATTTAGTTTTTGGTGAAATGTGTTTACCCACATTCCATTTGTACTGAGATGTCCAGTTTAATTCACTTGCATGGTCTGCTTCAGCAGTAGACCAGTCTAGGAAGGCATCTGCTAAAAACTCTTCTGAACCTAATTTGAACGGCACTGCATAAGTGATTGTCATTTGATAATCATCTTTAGTTTTGTCATTAGCCGCTTTATAGAAGTTCACATTCGCATATTGTGTATATGGAATATCGAGAGAGAAACCTACACCGTACAAGAAGTTGTTAAATTCAGAGTTGTGGTGATCGTAACCGGCATTATGTTCCCAAGTCGTTGCAATCAGAACGTCTTTGATTGGACCCATAGAAAGGTCTTTACCAGAAACTTCACCTAAGCTTAGACGTGGCGCTAATTCTGCATAAGTTGATTGATCATCGTTACCATCCAATTGTTGGTCAACGAAGAAGAATACATCTGAATATTTCAGTTTCGCTGCATATTCGGCTGTGATCGTTGTACGGTCTTCAGTACCAACTTCATAGTTTTCACCATATAAGCCAGTTAAGCTGAAATCTTGCCATACGATAGGTGAAGCTTGAGTGAAAGCAGCAGCAGATGCTAATGCACATGATGCAACGATTTGTGTAAGTTTCATTAAAAAATATCTCCCCCCGAGAAGCACTGAAAGCATACAGATTATTAAGCAAAAATAAAGCCAAATTTTACTCAACGGCCAAATTGTTTTGTAATTTGAAGGGGAAATATGCCGTGAATGATCAACGATGGTAAAAGCGAGATTTTGAGTTTGAATGGAATTGTGCAAATAGAAGGGGGACGTCGAGGAAATGCACAAAAATATGACCCAAATCAATTAAAACAATGCAAATCTACAATAAAGTCTTACTTTTTGTATGGATATTAAAAAAATATCAAAATAGCACTTGCAAAATTCTAACTTAAGACCGATATTCGAAGTATAAGGACACGGATCTGCAGACTCTAAAGTGTTCATCATTCAATGTGGAGGACGACGTTCCATACAAAGTTGAAGATGGTCATTGCTGTAACATTTACAGCAAATGTAACGTGCCAAGATAATAAGTTTTGCACAAATATTTATAGATATTACAGATAGATATGAGGATGATATTATGAACATAGAAATCCGTACAGATAAAAACATTCCTAATAGTGATCGATTAATTACATACGTTCGTGCAGAACTTAATGAAGAATTTCAGCGCCATAGTGAACGCATTACTCACTTTTCGGTGCATTTAAGTGATGAAAATGGGGACAAGGGCGGTAGCGACGACATTAAATGTATGATTGAAGCGCGTCCTGCTGGTTTGAAGCCTGTCGTGGTCAACCATCGTGGTCATAATGTAGATACAGCTATTCACGGTGCAATTGATCGACTTAAACGTAGTCTTGAACATGTGTTCGAAAAGAAAGAGAACCCACGCAGTACACAACCTGCTTTTGCTGAAGCAGATGACAGCGTAGACGACGAATAAGTCTCAAAATTTAAAAAAGCCCTGCGGGGCTTTTTTTGTGTGTTTTGTATTTTGTTTTACATGAAATTCAAACAAACGCAGCTTTATTCGGCATAATAGATCAAAATAAATTGAAGTGAGCTTTCCCGATGTTAACAGCGCAACAACAGCTTTTTGTGCAAGCGTTAGAAGAACAAGATCTTGCACAGGTGCAACGCCTGTTGGCAGATGGTCTTAATCCAAATTTTATAGATTTTGAAAAAGGACCTGCGGTTTCTGTATGGTCTGATGGTTTGTTTAAATGGTGGGAAATGGTTTGCGAAGCGTATGAAGCAGGTCAACCCTTAACAGCTGAACAGAAAACACAACATTTAGACGTACATATGCAAATCTTGGAAGCGCTGATTCAAGCCAAAGCCAATGTGCATTTATGGGATGCTGAAGAAATTTATGGTCCATTATGGGACGCCGCGAGTGCAGCATGTGTCCCTGCGGTACAGCGCTTATTGGATGAAAAAGTGAATCCAAATATGATTGATAGCGATGGTTTAACCATTTTATCGTCGATTAGTGAATTATTTTTTGACTGTGATTTTGACGCGGTAAATTGGTCGGAAGCATTGGAAGAAGAAAAACAAACCTTGGAGCTTTTGCGTAGCCATGGCGCAAAAATGAGCAAAGAATTAGCATAATTGTGAGTAAAAACATGACTGTATTTAAAGTTTTAAGCATTGCAACATTATCCGGTTTGAGCCTGTCTGCATTTGCGGCGGATTTTTCATTTGACCGTCCGGGCGCGGGTATGGGCACAGGCATTACTCCTGTAGGTCGTTTGGCGTGGGAACAAAGTTTGCCGGCAGCGAGCTATAGTGAAAGTCGTGATGAAAATGGTGAAAAAGTAAAAAACATTACTTTAAATGCAGACATGTTATTCCGTACTGGTTTGGCAAAAGATTTGGAATTGCAATTGGGTTGGCAAGGTCCTGCATGGTCTAAAACCAAAGTTGCGGGTCGCTCAGTTGAAGAAGATGGTTTGGGTGATGTCAGCATTGGCCTGAAAAAAGCCATCGATTTGAATGATGAGAAATTATCGATGGCCATTCTTGCAGAAGCCATTATTGCAACAGGCAATCAAGGCTTTAGTGCTGAAGATGACATTTATAGTCTGACTTCAGCCGTGGCTTATGATTATAGCGATACAATTGGGACTTCAATGACCATGCGTTATGAAGTTCAAGATGGTGATTGGGCTGTGAGTGCTATTCCGGGAATGGAATATCAAATTTCGGGTAATTTATCGGGTTTTTCTGAGCTGGTTTATCGTAAAGCAGAGAGTACCGATCAGGAAGTGTCATTAGCATCAGGTTTGACGTATGCCGTTTCGGATCGTATGCAGTTGGATGCGAGCGTCGGTCTAGAACTCACGGGCGGTCATAAAAATTATCAGTCAGGTTTAGGCGTATCTTACCTGTTCTAAAAGAACCCTAAATTTTAAAACGTATAAATACAGACTGAGGATGAATTCAGCTGAATGAAACAATGGACTTATGTTGCTGCAGCGGCTGTGCTGTCGTTCAGTATGGGCGTCTCTGCTCAGGATGCATTACTTTCAGCTGAAGATGCTTTTCCTTTCTCGGTCGTCTCTGAGCGTGCAGATCAGGCGGAGCTGAGTTGGGATATTCCAGCGCATTATTATCTGTATCAGCACAAAATAGAGGTGAAGCAGGGCAATCAAGTTTTAGCTTTGGATTTGCCTGCTGCTGAGGATTTGAAAGACGATAACTATGGTCATACGCAGGTGTATTACCAACAGTTGAGTTTTAAAATTCCGACTCAAAAACTGCAGACCTATCAAGTCAGTTGGCAAGGCTGTGCCAAGGATCGGGTGTGTTATCCACCACAGAGCATCAGCTTTAAAACGGATGCTTCTGGTTTAGTCACACAGCAAAATCTAGCCACTCCAAGCAAACGTTTACTCGACTTTGCAGCAGAAAATACTGCCGAACAGCCTATGGCGAATCGTTTAGATCAGCAGCGGGCAGAGAATGCTGCATTGGCTTCTGAACGCTATACCGCAAGTGACCAAATGTGGTCTGAAAAATTAGCACAAAGCTCTATATTTTATGGACTTTTGCTGTTTTTTGGTCTGGGTTTTTTGCTGGCTTTTACCCCATGTTCATTGCCGATGCTGCCGATTTTAACCTCATTGATTGTCCGCGACAGCCGAGGTTTAAAAGCATGGATGATTGCACTGGCTTTTGTCACCAGTATGGCGATGGTGTATGCCATTCTCGGCTTGGTGGCATCGTCTGCAGGTTTGAATTTCCAGCGTTGGTTGCAACAACCCTCGACTTTAATTGCCTTTAGCGTGCTCTTTGTAGTTTTTGCCCTGAATTTATTTGGTTTATTTGAACTGAAATTGCCACGCAGTTGGGTCAATCGCTTAGACCAAGCGCAGTCGATGCAAAAGGGCGGTAGTCTCGTTGGCGCTGGAGTCATGGGGATGATTTCAGCATTGCTGGTCGGTCCTTGTATGACAGCACCGTTGGCAGGTGCATTATTATTCATTTCCCAAACCCAAAGTCAGTGGCAAGGTGCATTATTGTTATTCACCCTCGGCTTTGGCATGGGGACCCCGCTATTGTTGGCCAGTGTCCTTGGCTCACGGGTATTGCCTAAAGCGGGATTGTGGATGAATCAAATCAAGGTGCTTTTTGCTTTCATCATGTTGGCATTGGCTTTGTATTTTATTCGACCATTGATCAGTGAAGCTTGGTTACAGTGGTTATCCCTTGCTCTGGGGCTGGTGTTTAGCGCTTATGTGCTTTGGCGCATTTTATGGCGCAGTACTCAGCTCAAATGGTTATATATCTTGGTGTTCTGTGCAGCTGTACCTTATATTGTGTACAGTCAATATCAACACAGCCAACGTTTTTTAGTCGAAGAAAGTCAACAACAAAGTGCTTGGCATGTGGCACATACAGCGGAAGAGTTTCAACGTTTATTAAGTGAAATTCCCCAAGGTCAATCCGCAATTATTGATGTCTATGCCGATTGGTGTGTGGCCTGTCAGCCGATTGAACATAAAGTTTTAAAATCGGCAGCAGTACAACAGGCTTTGGCACCGTATTATTTAATTAAGTTGGATTTGAGTCAGTATGATGCAACCCATCAAGTACTGCTCAATCAATGGGATATTTTAGGGCCACCGACCTATTTATTTTTAGATACAGCGCATCAAGAGATACGTGGACTGCGTTTGACGGGTGCTTTTAGCGAGAAAGAATTGCTAGCGCAATTGGAAAAATTTAAATCGCGTGGAGAATAAAAATGATGCAATTATATATTGCCAATAAAAACTATTCGACGTGGTCTATGCGACCGTGGTTGGTGTTACACGCGTTTAATTTACCCTTTCAAGAGATTTTGATTCCTTTTTCTGAAGAAGCAGATGGCGGAGCATTCAAGCAGCAAATGTTAGCCCTACATGCCAATGGCAAGGTGCCCCTACTGCAACATGACGGTATGATGATTTGGGACTCATTGGCGATTTGTGAATATTTGGCAGAGCAGTTTCAAGAGCTTCCACTGTGGCCAAAAGATGCTACACAACGTGCATGGGCACGGAGTATTTGCGCGGAAATGCACAGTAGTTTTATGCAATTGCGTAGCTTATGCAGTATGAATCTGCAGGCGGATTATGGTCGTCATGGTCAGAGATTATGGTCTGAACATGCTGAATTGCGTGCTGAAGTGACTCGAATCGAGCAGATTTGGTCGAGTCGTCCTGCGGTGGATGGCTTTCTATGCGGTGAATTTAGTATTGCCGATGCATTTTTTGCACCCGTAGTGACACGTTTACAGACCTTCCAGCTACCTGTGAGTGACAACACACAGCGTTATATGCAAAAGATTTTGCAGCATCCTTCTGTGGTGGCATGGATCACGGCTGCTCAACTGGAACAGCCAGTCCGCCGTATGGAACAGTATCTTCGTTAAAAGCTCAACGTCACGTCTGACCTAGATAAAAGTTTTAAACCAAATGGCTAAAGCTTTGTTGCTCAGTGTACGCCATCACCATATTACGACCACCAGCTTTAGCTGCATATAGCGCTTGATCTGCATGGGTCAGTAATTGTTGCGGTACCAATTCTGGCGTTGAAATCGCAATGCCAAAACTAGCTGTCACATGAATTGACTGACCGTCATGCCCCCAAATTTCAAGCTGTTCAATGGCTTTTCGACAGCGCTCTGCAATGAAAATCGCTTGTTCTAAGTTAGAATTTTTTAACACCAAAATAAACTCTTCCCCGCCAAAACGCCCAACTACATCACTACCGCGTAAATGTTGGTTTAATACTTGGCTGACGAGAATCAAGGTTTCATCGCCTTTATCGTGTCCGTATTCATCATTGATGCGTTTAAAATGGTCTAAGTCCAACAAGACCAGTGCATATGTATCTGTTTTAGCACTATCGAGCTGTTCCAAACACTGATTGATACTGCGTCGATTAAATAAATTGGTCAGTGGGTCGACTTGACTGAGTTTTTGAATCAAATGCTCACGGTGACGCCATTGGCTCAGTAAGATTTCAAATAAAGCCAGACAGGTTAATAAAATAGGAACAATGAAAAAGATCATTGAGAAGAGCCAAAAACTACTTTGATAGCCATAGGCATGAGGTTGAAAAATCGGGGCATAGGGAATAATGCCGCGAATACTCAAATACATGCAAATAGATAAAAAAATCGTGGCTGGAATCAGCATGCTATAGACGATTTTTCGTGTAAATAGCACTAATCCAACGGTCACTAGGCTCACATAGGAGATCATGGTGGCTGGGCTCATGACACCAATTAAATAACCATCACGACATAAAGAAATGACGAATAAGCCGACCGAAAGATAAGGTAAAACAAGCTGAATTTTTGGGTTTTCTTTTCCAGCATAGCAAGGCCAAATCAGCAGGACCATCAAGCAAAAAAAGACGATATTAGTCCACAATTGAGAGTGGATGAGCTCAAGGTTAACCCACTGCCAAAGTTCTGGCGTGACATAAACATAAAATTTCCAAATGATCCAAAGCAGATGAATGGCTGAGCCAAGCATCAGCATGAGCATACACTTTTTCAGGATGCTCCAATTCATGACCACTTCATCTTCCAGTAAATACTGGGCGATTCTATTGCGAAGGATCATGTCACGTATGCTTGATTTCACCGTCATCCTGTGTCATTGCCCTGTTCGAGTTATCAGTTTTTTTCTTAAAGTTTATATAGATATCATTTTATAGGCTTACATTAGCATGAAAATTTACACTTGATAACGGTCAAGAACCGCTCAGTAATTTTAAATTTTTTACGAGTTCAAAAAGATTGTTCTAAAAATAAAACATACTGTCATAAGGATCGGGATTATTCTATTTATGAAAAGTGATTACACTAGGCTCAAGTTAATAACAACAGCTTTAGGTTTTAGTCATGAAAATTTTGCATATTGATTCAAGCATCATGGGCGACGCTTCAGTTTCACGTCAACTCAGCGCTGAAATTGTACAACAGCTACAGCAAAAACATGGTGATGCGGCACAGGTTCAATATCTCGATTTAGCAGTACAGCAGATTCCACATCTCAGCAGTGAAATTTTGATGGGTCAAAATGCAGAACAATCGGCTTTAGGCGAGCAGTTGTTACAACAGTATTTAGATGCCGATGTGGTTGTGGTTGGTGCTGCTATGTATAACTTCGGTTTGCCATCAACTTTGAAAGCATGGATTGACCGTATCAGTGTTGCAGGTCGTACCTTTAAATATACAGAACAAGGTCCAGTGGGTTTGGCAGGTGACAAAAAAGTCTATATTGCCAGCAGTCGTGGCGGTGTGTATGGCGATAACAGCCCTGTAGATTATCAAGAAGGTTTATTAAAAGCCGTGTTTAATTTTACAGGTGTCAGCGATATTGATGTGATTCGTGCCGAAGGTGTCAATATGGGACCAGATATGAAAGCACAAGCAATGGCGACAGCTCAGGCTCAAATTCAAGCCATTTAATGGATTAACATTTCCCTCTTAGGTCAGCACATGCTGACCTTTTTTATGGTGACTTTGATCCATTTCAGGGATTATTTTTCAGCGATTAATCCTGATCCAGTCGATGTGCAAAATCGGCTAAATCACTCAGCGCACGCTGTCCTTCTTCAAACCATGGGCTAAACATCTGGAAGTTATGCCACATGCCAGTGTACAGCTTAAATTCGACATCTAGGCCGGCTTCTTCTGCTTTGACTTTAAAACGCTGCGCATCATCTAATAAAATTTCTTTAGAACCCACTTGAATATGAATCGGAGGTAGTCCTTTGAGTTCTGCAAAAAAAGGCGAGACCAATGGATCAGCTCGATCGACCGAGTGGGGTACATAATAATCAATACCTGTTTCGAGGGCTTCTATGCTTAACAGCGCATCATGCTTACGGTTATAGCGTAGGGACTCACTGCTCAGGGTCAAGTCTAAAAACGGTGACATTAACACCAAACCACTGACTTGTGGAAGTTGTTCCTGTTGAATTTTAAGGGCTAAGGCAAGCGCCAAGTTTGCACCACAAGAGTCGCCTGACAAAATAATATCTTTGGCTTGAACCCCTTGATCTAATAACACTGCATACACATCAAAAAGGGCATCGAGTGCTTCAGGGAACTGTGCTTCAGGGGATAAAGGATAATCCAAATGTAACACTTGCATTTGCGTGCGTGCCGCAACTTGAGTCAGAAACGCCCGATGCGTGTTCATCGAACCCAAGAAAAATGCGCCCCCATGAATATGAAAAATGAGTTGGGTCGATGCCTGTTGTGGTTTGATTTCTTCGGCTTTTAAGCCGGCTAAGCGAATAGGACGAATTTGTACATCCGGGTTTTGGGGAAATGCACGACACATTTGTTCCAAAGCAAACCTTAAAGTATTGGGCGGTAAATTGAATTGGCTCGGCCCACGAATTGTGGTTTTTAAAATACTTTCTGTAATCAGTTGTTTCGTCAGTGGCGATATCTTCATTGTCTTTCCATCTTTTTCTATTTTTGGAATCGTGTGAGCATATTTACCAACACAAATTACAAGGTTACACTAAACGGTCACATACAAAAATTGATAAATTGTTGTGACTTTTGGATACTAATGTCGTCTATATCAGACCAGGGAAATAAACAAAAATGAAAAAAATTGCACTAGCATTAGGATTGATGAGTTTAGCCGCATTTGCAAATGCTGCAGATCCGCTAAATGGTACAACTTGGAAAACCATTGATGATAAAACCAAGCAGCCAAAAGCGATTGTAAAATTCACTGAGCAAAAAAATGGTACGCTTTCTGCGAGCATTCAGTCAGTTTTGACACCAGGTGAAGAGAACGCTTGTAAAAAATGTGAAGGCCCATATCACAATAAATCATTAAAAGGCTTACGTATTGTGACAGGTCTTAAAAATGTAGGTGGTACAAGCTATGAAGACGGTTCAATTTTGGATCCTCAATCAGGTAAAACTTACAAGTTAAAAGGTCAATTGGCTGATGGTGGCAAAAAACTAGAGCTTCGCGGCTTTATTGGCGTTGCTGCTTTAGGTCGTAACCAAACATGGATTCGCGCCAACTAATTTGACATGATTCAAACAAAAAAAGCCTGACAATGTCAGGCTTTTTTATAGCCTATTTTCAGCCACAATTGAACTAGAGCCGTGCATGAGTGTGATAAAAAAATTTATTTCAATGCACGGTAAGCGCTTTCATCAAAGCCAACCAATAAATCGCTACCTGTATCGAGTACAGGACGTTTAATCATGCTGCTATGCGCTGTTAAACACTGAATCAAATTTTCTTCACTGGCTAAGGCTGCTTGTTGCTCTTCTTCACTGAGTTTTTTCCATGTGGTGCCTTTTTTGTTGAGAATCACATCAGCGCCTTTGGCATTAAGCCATTTTTTTACGGTTTTAGCATCAATCGCTTGTTTTTTATAGTCATGAAATTCGTAGCTTAGGCCTAATTCGTTGAGCAAGTCGAAAGCTTTTTTCATGGTATTACAGTTTTTGATGCCATAAATTTTAAGCATGAACAGGTGTCCTCAATTATTCAAACAATAAGATAAAAATACAATTCAGCATTATCCTACAGGCTAATTCATCAATGCTCAAAGCTCGATCGTGATGTGGATTGAGAAATAAATATTTTGCTGTAAAAGTCGCATGTAATAAATATTGGGTATTGTCATCAAAACGACATTTTGGTCTTTTAGAATAGCCTACAGAACAAAACGATGCTCAGAAAAGAAAGCGATGCAATAACAAGAAAATTCAGCTTAAGGTTGCACAGTCAAAAGTAGAAAGAAAGCGAGAATAAGAAAATGCTGTGCAGATCGAATTTTTAGCTGTTTTATTTGGGGGATGTTTGAGTCTATAGATGTGGGGACTAGATAAGAGAAAACCCGCATTTAATCATCCTGATCATGCGGGTCTCAATCCAACGTCCATTGTCACATCCTTGAAAACAAGCTAAATCATTTAGTTTGTTTTTATACTTCCTTCGGCGTCCAATCCTTTTATGTCATCCTGACATGTCCCTTTGCCGTGCGACCATAATGCTATGTTCAAGTTATGAGATAAATCCACAAATTCGTCATGTAATGTGAGAAATAAGCTCTAATTGAGTAAACAATCGTTCACTCAATTAATTGTTGGCAGCTTAAATTTTATAATCAATAATCACAGGGGCGTGGTCGCTAAACCATTCATCTTTAAATATCCAACCATTGACTGTACGTTCTTTCCAGTCTGGTGAACATGCATGGTAGTCGATACGCCAACCCACATTTTTGGCACGCGCTTGTCCTCGGTTAGACCACCAAGAGTAAAGCTCGGCTTCTTTACGTACCTCACGGAAGGTGTCGACATAGCCAAGCTCATCATAAATATGATCGAGCCATGCACGTTCATGTGGTAAGCAGCCTGAAGCCTTTTGGTTCCCAGACCAATTTTTAATATCAATACGTTTATGCACGATGTTGTAGTCACCGCAAACAATCACTGACTTATTTTCAGCACGCCATTGCTTCAAAATTTGTTGATATTCGCCTAAAAATAGGTCTTTGCGCGCCTGAGCTTCTTCACCCGATGAACCAGAAGGCAGGTAGAGCGAGCAAATATGTGCAGTTTGTACAAGTCCTAAATCGAACTCAGCAGAAATAAAGCGGCCTTGAGTGTCTGCCAATTCAAAACCTAAACCATCTGTCACTGAAACAAAAGGTAGGCGGCTATAAATCGCAGTACCGGCATAGCCTGGGCGTTCTGCAGGGAAAAGGTGTGTAAACCAACCTTCGGGTTTAAATTTATCGGTCCATTGTTCATGGGTAATGCGGCTTTCTTGCATGCAGATGACATCGGCATCTGAAGTTGCCATCCAGTCAAAAATACCTTTTTTTTCAGCGGAACGCAGACCATTCACATTAATTGAAACGACACGTAAAATTTTTTGATCACTTGGATAGCTACTCTTTGGTATCATGCTCAGGTTTAACCTCAAACTTAAAAAAATGGAGCACCTCATGACAGCGCAAGCGGCATTTAATCCACAAGCTTTTATCGAACTCGCATTATCACGTGGTGTGCTTAAATTTGGTGAGTTTACTTTAAAATCAGGTCGTGTGAGTCCTTATTTTTTTAATGCAGGTCTACTAAACGATGGCGAAGCCTTATCATTATTGGCTTCTGGCTATGCAGCTAAATTAACACAATGCGATAATGTGGAAGTGGTCTTTGGCCCAGCTTATAAAGGTATTCCATTTGTAGCAGCAACGGCTGTCGCACTGTCACAGAACCATGGTGTGAGCGTACCTTGGGGCTTTAACCGTAAAGAAGCGAAAGACCATGGCGAAGGCGGTGTATTGGTTGGTGCGTCTGTTGAAGGTAAAAAAGTCTGGATCATTGATGATGTGATCACTGCGGGTACAGCGATTCGTGAAGTAGTGACTATTCTGAAAAATGCCGGTGCACAAATTGCGGGCGTATTGGTGGCGCTAGACCGTCAAGAAAAAGGTCAGGGCGATTTGTCTGCGATTCAAGAAGTACAAAAAGAACTCGAAATCCCAGTTCATGCCTTAATTACCATGAAAGATTTGATGACTTTCTTAGAGGCTAAAGGTGAAACTGAAGCTTTAGCGAAAATGGAAGCGTACCGTGTGAAGTATGGGATCTAAGATTTTTTAGATTTTAGGGTTATAAAAAAGGAAGCGGAAGCTTCCTTTTTTTGTGTAGTTTTGAGATTAGGATTGTTGAATTTAGCTAATCAAAAATGTGGAAAAATTGATTGGTTGGTATTCATGAAACGTGAAAAATCATTAAAAAAGCCCAACCCGAGATGATTGGGTTTTTCTCTATTTTATAACACTATGATTTATAATAAATAAAAATAGAATTTCGTATAACGTGTATTATGTTAATTTTAGAAAAATTAAAAGCTAGGAGCTTTGTCTAACCAATCTTTGAAATTTTTAAACTTTACGTGATGTGGCATATCACCTAGATCAAAAACAAAAACTGATGGATCACCATCAATATCATCACCATTAAAATATGCAGTCCAATCCAATAAACGTGCAAATGGTATTAGGTTAAGACCTTCTCTTTTTCTGAATTCATATGCTAAAGACCCTGATTCTGTTTTTGCGTCATAAATCACCCAATTTTAAATATTAAAATAAAAATTAAAAAATATTATTTTTCTACAAGATCATAAATATACCTTCTTTCATAAAATAAAAAATAAACTTTTACATATTTAACCTTATAACACTTATTGCTTACATTTATTTCATCTTTAAAATAATAATACCTACTACCAAATGGTAAGACACTACTAACCAAATTAATTAAATAAAAGCTCTTTCCATCAACTTCAACCACATACCTAAAACCATCATATTTCGTATGATATTTCCCAGTAATAACCATACACCCATCAATAATATTATCCTTATCTTTAATCTTATTTTTTAAAATAAGATTATTATAAAAAACAGTATAAAAGATCATCGATAACAGCAAAAAAGAAGTTGATAAAATCAATTTCATATTAATTTCTCATACCTGCTAAAATAAAAATCAGTGAATATTTAATCCACTAGTATATTAATAGTTTTTTTGGCCTTACTTTCTCAATTTCACTAAATAAAGGCTTTGTTGCACAAACCTATCCATAAAAGCTTGTTTAGTAATATAGTTTCCAAATGAATAAGCCCACACCTAAAATCTATCGTACAACCAATTGGTCTACATACAACCGAGCACTCATTAATCGTGGAAATATTGCCATTTGGTTTGATCCAAACACTCAGTGGTATGCGCAATCACAAGGCAAGCAAGGTCGAAATCAAACTTATTCTGATACTGCTATACAATGCTGCTTAATGATCAAATATTTATTTCGACTCTCTTTACGCATGGTCACAGGTTTTGTTCAAAGTCTAATTAAACTGTGTGGTCTAGACTGGACAGCACCAGATTATTCCACCCTTTGCAGACGACAAAAGCATATCAATATTGCGATTAGCTATCAAAAAAGTACTGATGGGCTACATCTGTTCGTTGACTCTACTGGCTTAAAGTTTCTAGGCGAAGGTGAATGGAAGCGTAAGAAGCACCAACCAGAATATCGTCGCAAATGGCGTAAACTTCATATTGGTAAAGATGCTGAAACCCTGTAAATACGTACTATTCAACTCACTACAAATAATGTGAGTGATTCACAAGTGCTTGAAGATTTACTTGATCAGATTCCACAAGATGAGCAAATTGATTCCGTTTATACCGATGGAGCTTATGACACCAAGCAATGCCGTCAGGTCATTGCAGATCGGTAAGCGCATGCTGTGATTCCTCCAAGAAAAAATGCAAAGCCTTGGAAAGATACAAAGATCAGCTCGCGAGAGCGAAATGAATTACTTCGAACAGTTAAACGTTTAGGCAGGACACTATGGAAAAAATGGTCCGGCTATCATTGCCGAAGTTTGGTCGAAACTAAGATGCATTGCATCAAATTATTAGGGGATAAACTCAGTGCAAGAAAATTTGATAGCCAAGTCAATGAAATTCATGCACGTATAGCAGTCCTCAACAGATTTACGGAATTAGGTCGTCCTCAGACCCAAGCTGTCTCTTAAATTTGGAATACTTGGGATAGTTCAATCTCTCAAATATTTATGCAACAAAGCCTTTTGATTCTATCAAATACCTTAGAAATAGTTTCGATTTAACATAATGGCTGTTATAGGAGATGAAAAACCTAGGCACTGGCCTAGGCATTAAATTCAAAAAACACATAAAAATTAATACTATATACTCAATTTTTCAATTTCCTATAACATGTGTTATGTTAATTTTAGGAAAACTTACAGAATGTATAATTTAAAGATTATGGTTTGGGTGATCCTTATCTTAGTAATCTTATGGGGAATACAATGGATGTTTCATGGCTTTCCAACAGGAAATTAAAGCTATACATTGATGATTTCGTATAATCCGTATTATGTTAATTTTAGGAAAGCTCACTAATCATCAAATTAAAAATATAAGAGAGACTTATGGACTCATATCTTAATTCAGGGGCTGGTTTTCCTGCTGGAACACGTATAAATACAGACAAAGGTTTAATCGCCATTCAGAACATTAAAGTCGGAGATTTAGTACTGTCAAAGCCAAAAAATGGTGACGGAGAGTTATGCTATAAACCTGTTATAAGAATATCTACTTGTGAGAATAGTGAGATTTGGGAGCTAACCTATTTCCAAATTAAAGCAAATACAGATTTATCAAAATTAAATAAAAGCAAATTATTGCAACTTTCTCGCAAAGGAAAAATGGTCAGTAATATGCTGAGGTCTAATCAGACATTCTGGGTTAAGAATATTGGATGGACGCGCTTGGATGAGTTGAAGAACGTTCAAGCTATAGAAACATCTGATCAAGAAATCATTGGTCTTGTTTTTATGGTGAATCCATTACGAAAAACAAGTATGGAAAATGTGGCTGGAAGTTACCATCCTAGCAATATATTTAATGCGGATAAAAAAGGTTTTGATATTGAAAATGTTGAATATTTTACTTTTATCAAATATGGCTTAGAAGGACCTATCGAATGTATAGGTGATGATAATGTACCTAGTCCAATATGTGTTAATGGTGAAAGTGTTCACGTTCTCTCAGAGGCATTCCGATTAAAAACTTACAGCTTTGACGTTGAGGATGATTATACTTGCTTTATTACGAAGCTAGGATTGTGGGTTAATAATACTGCCTATAAATAATATAAGAAATAAATTACTAATTTTCTTATTTAACATAATGGCGATTATACGAAATTTCGTTATTCCTAGCAGGTAAAACAATCATATGCCTTATCAGAACTTAAATATTATGTATGACTTCGGACCAATCGACGTAAAGGTCATAGAAATTTTTGAGCAAGATAATAAAATTAATTTTCCTTTAAGTTATAAAAAGCTGATTGCTTCCCACAATGGGGTGCAATTTATTGAGAATAGCTTTGAATATTCTGATTCTAACAATGAAGTTGGAGAATCTAGCATAGCCTTTTGTTGTTTTGGACAAGGGGTAGGAGGTGATCATATTGAAAACTGTCAAGATCAGGATATATATGGCCATGATAAGATAGTCGTCTTTGGACTAAATGGTTGTGGTGACTATATCGGATTTGACTACAGATCTGACGTTAATAATCCGAAAGTAGTTCTTATGTACCATGATCAATATATCAAGGATCAACATGGACAGCCTAAATTAGAATTGATAGAAGTATGTGATAGTTTTGATAATTTTTTGAACTTACTAAGATAGCTTAAATTATTAGCCTGAGACTATATTTAACATAAAATCTCTTATGCGAAACTCTCTTCATCACACTTCTTACATTCCAACATTACCCCTAACTTTTCTTTCCGTCCTTGCTCAGTGATAACCCAAGGACGGTTTTGCCATGGAGGATCATGGCGGACATGCTGTGTATGACCACAAGCTAAAATGGCATACCAATGATTTTCATCATCCAAGGCAAAATCAACAATGGCTTGCTGCATATTAAACACCTATCTAAATTAAAATGATGCTGAAAAGGGAAAAGAGTTCATGTTGAGCAATCACAACGGCTTGAATATCGAATTGCAAAATAGACTGTGAAATTTGGTTTATTTCTGCCGCACGCTTAGGCCGCGACAATTCTATTTTTCCCGCCATGTTTAGCTTTATACAGCGCTAGATCAGCACGTTGAATTGTATCTTCGTAGGTGCAATCTTCAGGCATGATGGTTGTCACTCCTATGCTCACGGTGACATGCGCGTTATCTATTGAAAACCGACTTAATTCTTTTCTGGAATGTTCATGAATCCGTTTGGCAAACTGGATGGCCTGCTCGCAGCCCGTGTTGGGCAAGGCGACCACAAACTCATCTCCACCTAAGCGGCAGGCGCAATCGGTCTTACGCAGCGTTAAACGAAGAATATCTGCGACTGCTCGGATTGCCTCATCACCAACATGATGACCTTTACTGTCGTTGATTTTTTTGAGGTTATCAAGATCGAACATCAAGATCGAGGTCTGTATGGAATGCCGTAGGTATGACTCATAATGTAATGCTAAGTCATGCTCTAATTTTCTTCGGTTGAAAAGACCGGTTAACTGATCCGTATGGCTGAGTTCCTTCAGCTTGATTTCCAAGTTGTGACGCGTTGAAATATTACTTGCGACCCAAAGTACAACGTCTTCTTCATCTACTGAAAAACTAAGGGCTTGGATGCGCACCTCAAACCAAATGGGCTCTTCAGGACCATAATCGGGCAGACCTTTTACATCCTTATTGCTCAATTCGTACTCTTCGATGAGTAGATTTCCTGACGCTAGAGCTTGGTCGATCAGTTGCATAAACAAGTTGGCTTTATCTGGCTTGATCACATCTGAAATATAGGTACCAACAAGACCGGAACCATCGTGGTAATAGCGATTATCGCGCCCACCAAAAACCGCAACGTATTTTCCACTACGCGATATGACAAAAGCAGGGTCTGGCAAAGCATCAAGAATGATAGCCATCTGCCCAATGTTAATCATTAATTAATTCTATTTCTTTATTTACAATAATTAACACAATAGCTAAAAAAATAAAAAGCACGTGTTTTTTCACCAAAAATAGTGATGAGTGAGATGTAGGTGTGATGAATATCTGTCTCAATTGTTTGGCATCTATTTACGCAGGCCTAACACCATAATGCTTTCACGGCTTATTTCCGTTATAGAGATAAGGCAGATGATAGAAATGTTTTGAATTATCGCCTGCATCACACGAATCCATACATACACATGCAAAATCAGAATAAACAAAAGAAAAATCTCGGCTATACTCGTTCATAAATTGATAATGAACAGAGCACTGAATAATGCGTGTACTTGTTGTGATGGATCCCATCGAAAATGTAAACCTAAAAAAAGATACCTCAATGGCGATGCTATGGGCAGCAGCACGTCGTGGACATGAGCTAGGCTATGCATTACAGCAAGATTTATATATCGATCAAGGCAAAGCCTTTGGTTTGATTTCTCCGCTAAAAGTTTTTGAAGACTACAACCACTATTACGAACTCGGCGAAAAACAAAAAGAATCGATTGCTGCTTATGATGTGGTTTTGATGCGTAAAGATCCGCCGTTTGACATGAACTTTGTCTACACCACCTATATTTTGGAACAGGCTGAACGCGAAGGTGCATGGATTATTAACAAGCCACAAAGCCTACGTGACTGCAATGAAAAATTGTTTGCGACACAATTCCCTGAACTTCAAGTACCAACCTTGGTGACTTCACAGCAAAGTCTGATTCGTGAATTTTTACAAGAACATGGCGATGTGATCGTGAAACCATTAGACGGCATGGGTGGTATGGGCATTTTTCGTTTATACCAAGATGGCGTAAACATTGGTTCAACCATTGAAATCCTGACCAATAACGGCACACAGCCGATTATGGCGCAGCGATACATCCCCGAAATTGTGGATGGTGACAAACGCATTTTGATGATCAATGGAGAGCCAGTGCCGTATTGTTTGGCGCGTATTCCGCAAAATGGTGAAGTGCGTGGTAACTTGGCGGCAGGTGGTTTGGGCGAGGCGCGTCCATTGACCGAAAATGATAAAGCCATTGCAGCCAAAGTCGGGCCATTCCTTCGTGAAAAAGGTTTAGTCTTTGTTGGTCTGGATGTGATTGGTAATTACGTGACTGAAATCAATGTCACCAGTCCAACTTGCGTACGTGAAATTGATGCGCAATTTGGCACCTCGATTGCCGATGATTTATTTGATGTCCTTGAGGCAGGTTTAAAAGCTTAATTTTGCACTAGATTTAAAAGAGTCCTCCACGGGCTCTTTTATTGTCCTGCGCTAAGGGGAGGGGAGCTTAAAAAGCAAAAAACTGTAAGTGAATGCAATTAAAGTGAAAATTGTCTGATTTTTTTTCAATTCTCATAGATTAATAATAAAACTAGTTTAAACTTTTAAAATAGTAGAAAAAAACAATCATACGCCTGTTGAAAAAAAGTAAATTACCTTTCACGGTCATGCGTTTGTGATTACAATTGTTTGCTTAAAATCGAATATCATTAGCCTCTTTTTAGAAATGAAGAATTAGACAGTGACCGAAGTAACGCAAGTAAAGCCGAAACATGTCATGATGATGGCTGCCGGAACCGGTGGTCACGTCTTTCCAGCGCTCGCTGTTGCCAAAGAGTTGCAACAACAAGGTTGTGAAGTTTCTTGGCTTGCAACGCCAACAGGGATGGAAAATCGCCTGCTTAAAAATCATCATATTCCAATTTATCAAATTGATATCCAAGGCGTGCGCGGCAATGGAGTCGTGCGTAAGCTGATGGCACCGTTTAAAATTCTCAAAGCTACTTTGAGTGCCATGCGTTATATGAAACAACTCAAAGTTGATGCAGTTGCAGGCTTTGGGGGTTACGTGGCTGGGCCAGGTGGCTTGGCAGCTCGTGCATTGGGCATACCAGTCATTATCCATGAACAAAATGCTGTAGCAGGTTTTACCAATACGCAGTTGTCACGTGTGGCTAAAATTGTCTGTCAGGCATTTCCAAATACCTTTCCTGCACAAGATAAAATCGTAACCACAGGTAATCCTGTACGTAAGGAAATTACAGAAATTTTAAATCCGTCATGGCGTTACCAAGAGCGTGAAAAAGCTGGGTTGCCATTACGGGTTTTAATTGTAGGGGGCTCACTGGGGGCACGTGCCTTAAATGAATGTGTGCCGGCTGCTTTGCAGCAATTAGAACAGCCCCTGAGTGTATATCATCAGTGTGGTCAAAATAATGCTGAAAGCACATTGGCTCGTTATGCAAACGCACCTGAACATATACAAGTTGAAGTTCAGCCGTTTATTGAAGATATGGCAGCAGCCTATTCTGCAGCGGATTTGATTATCTGCCGTGCTGGTGCACTAACCGTCACTGAAATTGCGACAGCGGGTGTAGCAGCCGTCTTTGTTCCTCTGCCAAGTGCAGTGGATGACCATCAAACTGCAAATGCAGGGTTCTTGGCCAATATCAATGCTGCAAAAATTTGCCCACAAGCGGACATGACCGCAGAAAGTTTAACAGCGTTGTTGAAGCCGCTGATGAATCGCCAACGACTTATGGAAATGGCGGTTAAGGCTCGACAACAGGCACAACCCGATGCGACACAGCACGTGGTTGGTTTAATTCAAGATTTGTAAAATTCGAGTAATCTATGTCTCCATCAACGCCTGCCGATCAAGCGAAAAAGCTCATTAAAGTGCCAGAAATGCGCCGTATTAAACACATCCATTTTATTGGGATTGGTGGTGCGGGCATGTGCGGTATTGCCGAAGTATTGAAAAACCAAGGCTATAAAGTTTCAGGTTCAGATATTAAAGCGTCGAAAACCACGGCTCAGCTTGAAGAAAATGGCATTCAAGTTTTCATTGGTCATGCTGCTGAAAATATTCAAGGCGCTAATGTAATCGTGGTATCAACAGCCATTGATTCTGAAAACCCGGAAGTGAAAGCGGCGATTGAAACCCGTACACCTGTCGTGCGTCGTGCAGAAATGTTGGGTGAATTAATGCGTTACCGTCATGGTATTGCCGTTGCGGGGACGCATGGTAAAACCACGACTACCAGTCTTGTGACCTGCATGTTGGCAGAAGAAAATCTGGACCCAACTTATGTCATTGGTGGTTTGTTAAATCGTACTGGTGTGAATGCTGCATTGGGTGCAAGCCGTTATATCGTGGCTGAAGCGGACGAATCAGATGCGTCATTCCTGCATTTACAGCCGATGGCAACGATTGTCACCAATATCGACGCTGACCATATGGATACCTATGGCGGTAGTTTCGATGTATTGAAAGATACCTTCGTACAATTCTTACAGCGCCTTCCATTTTACGGTTTAGCTGTGATGTGTGGTGATGATGCCAACATCCGTGAAATTATGCCGCGTATTGGTCGTCCTGTCGTGACGTATGGTTTCAATGAAGACAATGACATTCGTGCTGTTGATGTGGCTCAAGAAGGCATGCAATCACACTTTACCGTTTTGCGTAAAGACCGTGAGCCGTTACGTTTAACCATTAACTTGCCGGGTCTTCATAATATCTTAAATGCCTTGGCAGCGATTGGTATTGCAACGGATGAAGGTGTTTCTGATGCTGCGATTGCGCGTGCCTTAGAAAGCTTCAGTGGTGTAGGTCGTCGTTTCCAAGTACAAGGCGAATTTGAAGTTGAAGATGGCTTGGTGAAATTGGTCGATGACTATGGTCACCATCCAAAAGAAGTGGAAGCGACCATTAAAGCGGCACGTGCAAGTCATCCAGATCGTCGTTTGGTGATGATGTTCCAACCGCACCGTTTTAGCCGTACGCGTGACTGTTTTGATGACTTCGTCGATGTCTTGTCACAAGTCGATCAACTGTTGTTATTAGAAGTTTATCCAGCGGGTGAAAAGCCAATTGTGGGTGCGGATAGTCGTGCATTGGCTCGAAGCATTCGTCTACGTGGTGAAGTTGAGCCGATTCTCATCGATCCAGTAGAAGGCAACTTACAAGCAGTAATGAAAAAAGTGTTACAAGCAAATGACTTGTTATTAACACAGGGCGCAGGTAATGTTGGAGCAATCTCAATCGAACTTGCTCAAAACAATCTCTATGTAAAATGATTACCGCTTGGTGATCCAAAGTTTGTTTAAACCGTAGATAAAAGTTTAAGGATATAAACGTGTCAAATGCTTCAAAATTCGGCAAAGTTGCCGTGTTATTAGGTGGGAAATCTGCCGAACGTGAGGTTTCTCTCGATAGTGGTAAAGCTGTACTTGAAGCATTGGTGCGTTCGGGTGTAAATGCCGAAGCATTTGATCCGCAGCAACGCAGTGTGACTGAGTTGGTGGCTTATGACCGTGCATTTATCGTACTTCATGGTCGTGGTGGTGAAGATGGTCAAATTCAGGGTACTTTGGAATGGTTAAACATTCCGTACACTGGAACGGGCGTTCAAGGCTCGGCGATTGGTATGGATAAAGTCAAAACTAAACAAGTTTGGCAAGGTTCAGAACTACCGACAGCACCTTATCGTATTGTCAGCAAAGATTCAAATTTACAAGAAATTGTAGATTCAATTGGTTTGCCATTTATCATCAAGCCTGTGCATGAAGGTTCAAGCATTGGTATGAGCAAAGTTGAAAAAATTGAAGACTTTGCAACCGCAATTGCAAAAGCGACCCAGCATGATGCAGTCGTGATGGCTGAAAAATGGATTACCGGACGTGAATTTACCATTGTGATTTTAAATGGTCAGGCATTACCGGTGATCCGTTTGGAACCACCTGCAGATGTGGCTTTTTACGATTACGAAGCGAAATATAACCGTAACGATGTGCAATATGGTATTCCATGTGGCTTGACTGAAGATGAAGAAAAGCGTCTACAAGCTTTATCTTTACGCGCTTTCCAAGCGGTAGGTGCGAGTGGTTGGGGCCGTATTGACGCGATGCAAGATGCAGAAGGAAACTTCTGGTTACTTGAGGTAAATACTGTTCCGGGTATGACTAGTCATTCTCTAGTGCCAAAAGCTGCCAATGCTGTAGGCTATAGTTTTGATGATCTTTGTGTCGCGATTTTGGAACAAACCCTGACAGGTGCGGCACACTAAATTATGGCTCAACTTCCTGCGTCTATGCGCCGTAAACGTGCAGCAACGACATCGATACATGACAAACCACCGACACGTAAGGAAAAACTTACCAATGTGGGTGGATGGCTGTTGTTGTTTATTGCATGTGTGGTTTTGATTGCCGGAATTTGGGGGCTATATAAAGTCATGACGGATGCACGTGTGGCTGAACTTGATGTGGTGGGTGTGCGGAGCGCCCAAGAAAAACAACAAGTCATATCATACGTTTCACCGATGATGACTGAAAACTATTTTACCTCTGATTTACGTGTCATTCGTGACCGTACTTTAGAAATCTCTTGGGTCGATCGCGTGGTGGTATCGCGTGCTTGGCCAAATGCAATTCGTGTACGGGTGATGCCGCGTCAAGCGATTGCACGTTGGGGAACTGGGCGACTGTTAAGCGACAGTGGTGATGTATTTGCCGAATTAACCCCGACCAATCATCAGAATTTACCGTTATTGCATGGGCCGACGAGTCAGTCCAAAATGATGATGCGTCGCTATAATGAAATTAATCAACTATTTATACCTGTTGGCATTCGTTTAAAAGAATTATATTTAACCGAACGAATGACTTGGTTTATGCAGTTTGATTCAGGCTTACGCGTGATTGTCGATCAAGATCAGACCATGAGTAAGTTGCAGCGTTTAAGTTATCTCGCACACAGTGACTTAAAACCTGTATGGCCACGAATTTCTGCCATCGATTTGCGCTACCGAAATGGTTTAGCGATTCAATGGAAAAACTCTGTGCCAGCAAAGTCGGTAAATGGTCAGTTTGTTGTAACCAGTGATGACATAGGCATTGCGAATGCAGCGCCTGTAAAGCCATAATGATAGGTTTTATAAGTAGAGGCTTTAAGCCATAAATTAAACAAACATGTGAATGGTAGTAGTAAATAATGAATGAAGCTGTTCCCTCGGTTGTTGCGATTGACATTGGGACACACAAAGTTTCAGTTTTGATTGGTAAGGTACACGCGCCAGACAATATCCAAGTGGTAGGGATGGCGACCGCTCGTAACCGCGGCATGAATAAAGGGAAAATTGTCAGTCTCGATAAAGTTGTTACCGCAATTAAAAATGCAGTGCAGGAAGCGGAAGATATGGCGGAATGTCGTGTACATTCTGCGTGGATTTCCATTCCCAGTGCTGAACTAAAAAGTTTTTATGCCTCTGGTCGCACTCCAATTGAAAATAATGACCATGCGATTACCACCAATGAAGTGGTGCGTGCTTTAGAACTTGCCAAAGCCAGTCATTTAACGTCTGACCATTATTTGGTGAGTGCTGTACCTTTAGGTTTTGAACTAGATGATGAACCTGAATGGGTGTTGAACCCGATTCGCATGTCAGCACGGAGTATGACAGGACATTATCATTTGATGATGTTGCCAATCAGCACCATGCAGAATTTGGATCGTGCATTAAAAGGTGCCAATATTGGTGTTGAACGCATGGTCATTTCATCATTAGCAACTGCTGAAGCCAGTTTGCTTAAAGATGAAAAAGAATATGGTGTGTGCTTGGTTGATATTGGAGCTGGTACGACCAATATTGCGGTGTATTTAGATGGTCGCTTGGCGATGACACACACTTTGCAACGTGGCGGTGAGCATGTAACGCGTGATATTGCTGCTGTATTGCAAACCACAACAGAAGAAGCTGAACGTATTAAGCTGTTGTATGGTTGTGTTGATCTGAAAGTGGTTAAACCTGAAAGTATGATTCAGTTCCAAGGTATTGATGGTCCACAAACCATTAGCCGTATTGAACTGACCGAAATCATTATTGCGCGCTATGAAGAAATCTTTAATCAAGTGCGTAATGAGTTGGTGGATCATGGTGCGATTCATGGTTTATACCATGGTGTTGTACTCACAGGTGATGCCTGCCAAATTGAAGGGATGGTGACATTTGCGCGTCGGATGTTAGGTGTTTCTGCACATTTAGGTAATCCACCTATGCAAGTGTATGCTGATGATCAACAGCAAGCCGCTTTACGTCGTTCACAATACGCGACTGCCGCAGGTCTGTTAATTTTCAGTCAAAGTGAAACACAAGATACGATCGTTGAACCAGAAGATACGGAAAAACTTTCAGTATTAAATCGGGTAAAACGTGCATGGTCGGGCTTCAATGACACCTTGAAGTCGATCTTTTAAGTTGAAATATTTGGGAATATTGTTGGGAAGTTGTACGGATTATTGCTTGTACTTGACAAGCTGGAACTTGGACAGCATTCTAAAAAACAATTTTTATTAAGATCAAGGCAGTATACGGGCTGAAGTGTCTGCCAATTATGGATTAGGAATTTTTTAGGCATGGCCTCATTTGAATTTTTAGAAGATGATCAAAGCGACAGCAACGGTCAAGCCCGTTTCACAGTATTCGGTGTAGGTGGTGCTGGCGGTAACGCTGTGCAACACATGTTGGAATCAGATATCGAAGGTGTAAAATTTGTTTGTGCCAATACAGACAAACAGGCACTCGACCGCATGAATGCACAATTTAAAATCCAACTCGGTGAGCAAAGTACCCGTGGTTTGGGTGCAGGTGCAAATCCACAAGTGGGTCAAACTGCTGCTGAAGAAAGCCGTGAGTTGATTCGCCAACACCTTGAAGGTACGGACATGGTGTTTGTGACTGCAGGTATGGGTGGTGGTACAGGTACCGGTGCTGCGCCAGTTGTTGCTGAAATTGCCAAAGAAATGGGTATCTTAACTGTAGGTGTGGTGACGACTCCGTTTAACTTTGAAGGTAAACGTCGTCAGCAGTCTGCTGAGAAAGGTATTGAAGCACTTGAGCAACATGTTGATTCTCTGATTATTATTCCGAACCAACGTCTACTTAAAGTATTCCGCGATATTTCAATGAAAGATGCTTACAAAAAAGCAGACGACGTACTGTTAAATGCTGTACGTAGTATCTTTGATCTTGTTGTGCGTCCAGGTCATATCAACCTTGACTTCGCCGATTTGAAAACTGCAATGAGTACTCGTGGTTATGCAATGATGGGCGCAGGTTCTGGTCGTGGTGAAAACCGTGCACGTCAAGCAGCTGAACAAGCGATCCGTAGCCCATTGTTAGATAACGTGACGATCATGAATGCAAAAGGCATTTTGATTAACGTTACAGGTGGCGATGACGTAACCTTCGGTGAAATTGAAGAAATCACTGATGTGGTGAACCAAATTGTGGATCTTGATGAAGGTCAAGTATTCTACGGTACGGTATTTGATCCAGATGCACGTGATGAAATTAGCGTAACGGTGATCGCAACGGGTTTAACTCGTAATTCTGCCGATTCTGCTGAGCCAGTGAAACGCCCTGTCGCACAAGCAACGCGTACAGTCGCTTCTGCACAAGTACCTGTAGATGAAGATGATGTGCCAGCGATTCAACGTCAGCACAATGAAGCAGCAGCTCCAGCTGCGGCAGCGGCGTCAGCATCCAATTCACGCCCTACGCCAATGAGTATTCAAGACTATTTGAAAAATCAGCAACGTAAATAACATAAATTCAATGACTTAAGTGTCTGTTGATTACAAAAGGTAGCTGATCAGCTACCTTTTTGTTTTTTATCAATGGCTAAATATGCTAACGTATAGCGGTTTTGTGAACTGATGATAGAAGACACATGTTGAAACAACGTACCCTGAAACGCATCGTGAAAGCGAGTGGCATCGGACTGCATAGTGGGCAAAAAGTGATGATAAACTTTGTGCCACATCATGCCGATGGGGGGATTGTGTTTCGTCGTATCGACTTAAATCCACCGATTGATATTCCAGCCGATGCTATGCTGATTCAAGAAGCATTCATGTGTTCTAACTTGGTGCAAGAAAATGCCAAGGTGGGCACAATTGAGCACATTATGAGTGCGATTGCTGGTTTAGGGATTGATAACCTGATCGTGGAAGTGTCGGCGTCTGAAGTGCCCATTATGGATGGGAGTGCCGGCCCGTTCATTTATTTGCTTATGCAAGGTGAACTACAAGAACAAAATGCACCTAAAAAATTCATAAAAATACGCAAACCTGTCGAAGCACTGATCGATGATAAACGTGCTGCCTTTCAACCGCATGATGGTTTCCAATTAAATTTTACGATTGATTTTGACCATCCTGCATTTAAGAAAGAATTTCAGTCGGCAACTATCGACTTTTCAACCGAAACTTTTGTTTATGAAGTCAGTGAAGCGCGGACTTTTGGCTTTATGAAAGATTTGGATTACCTCAAAGCCAATAATTTGGCTTTAGGGGCAAGTCTCGAAAATGCCATTGGCGTAGATGATAATGGTGTGGTCAATGAAGAAGGTTTACGCTTCTCAGATGAGTTTGTTCGTCACAAAATATTAGATGCCGTGGGTGATTTATATTTGCTCGGTCATCAAATTATTGCGAAATATGATGCCTATAAGTCAGGTCATGCATTAAATAATCAGTTATTACGCAATGTCAAAAGTGATCCAGACAGCTATGAAATTGTAACATTTGATGACATTAAAGATTGCCCAATTAGTTATGTGAATGTGACATAAGTCATTGTCTTATAATAGTGATGTTATATTGTATCATTTGTAAGTGTTAAGTCTGTCACATTCTGAATATTCAAATTTATCTGTTACAACTCGGTGGTTACTTTTTATTGCTTGCCAAACGCAGCATTGCTTGGCTAAGCTTAGGGTCGCTCACAAAGTCAGCAGCATTACGGAGTAAATCCTGAGTTTCTGTACTGAGGGTTCTTGAAATTTTTTCAGGGGAATGGGGCGTTGGAGACGGAGTTCTCAGACGAACTTGAATCTTGTGTAAATCCTTGAATTCGTATATTTGTGATAACTGTGCAATATATTGCTTTTGTAAATAGGCCAACTGACTTATCAGTGCCTGATTTTCACCAGTTAATATAAGTACACCGTTTATATAACAAACGACTTGCCATTGATCCGGTTGGGGTAATAGCGGTTGGACAATTTTCGTAAGCTTCTGCCATGCAGCAACTTGCGTTGAGAGAAACGAAAAGTTTCCTGTTTTTATGTGTTTTCTTGTTGGTTGAAAGACGTTGACAGGTTCTGACATACATATTTCCTACATGTTTATGTCTTAATCTTATGCGCTCCTTTTGGCTGATATCAAGGACGAAATCACACAAGGAACAAAAGAGAACAGTTTATAGAGGTTTTTTATGCATTTACGACGTATTTTATTGGCGTTTTCATTGGCTGCTTCGGCCGCTTCAGTCGCTTTTGCAGATTTAGTTGAATTAAATCAAGCAGATTCATCATCAGATCGTATTGAACAGTTAACTCGCACTTTGTCTCAAGGTGCTTACTCTGAAAGCAATGATATTGATATTCCAGCAGAAACAAAGTTGAATGTTAAAATTCGTGAAAAATCAATTGAACTCAACAATGCGACAATCGCAAAAAAATACGGTTCAAGCAATTCCTCTAAAAACTATTCAGCAAGTTCAAATAATCCATATTCATGGTTAATTGCCCACCCACTTCCAGACATGAAGCGTGTAAGTTCAAACTATGGTGGTCGTACCATGGGTGGCCGTGCAGAAAATCATTCAGGTTTAGATCTTTCTGCGGCTAGTGGCACACCTATTTATGCAACGGGTCCAGGCATTGTAACAAAGTCAGGTTGGGGCACAGGTTATGGTCAATATGTTGAAATTAACCATGGTAATGGTTACCTGACACGTTATGCACATGCATCACGCTTAATTGCACGTGTAGGCGACCGTGTTGCTGCGGGTGAGCATATTGCTAACGTTGGTTGTACTGGTCGTTGTACTGGCCCACATTTACATTACGAAGTAGTGAAAGATGGTCAACGTAAAAATCCATCAACGTATTTAGCGATGTTACCATAAGCACATATAACATCTATATACGAAGCCATTGTCTGAACCTCTACAGACAATGGCTTTTTTATTTATCGCTAATAACTATAAAATTATCATTCTAAAAAATATTGTCTGTATGAAAAATGGCGAAAATTGACCCAAAAATGTAAATTTGTGTAATTGTTAATCAATAAGTATTTAGTAAATAAATAACAGAGCTATTTCGTATTCATCTGTGGCGATAACTGAGCCTAGCCAAAATATGGTACTAATAGAGCCATATATTTAGCACATAGGATAGGTGAAGTATGGCGTTTTATGGCGATACAGATGCGCAAGAAACCCAAGAATGGCAGGACGCATTTGATTCAGTTTTACAGCACATGGGAACTGACCGCGCTGCATTTTTGCTTGAAAAACTCTATCAACAAGCGATTGCTAAGCACGTCCCCATTCAGCGACTAAATACTCCTTACTTAAATACCATTTCAGTTGAAGAACAACCGCCTATGCCGGGTGATTCGGATATGGAGCGCCGTATTCGTGCGCTGATCCGCTGGAATGCCTTAGCGATGGTACTGCGTGCCAATAAAACAGGTGATGACTTAGGTGGTCACTTGGCAAGTTTTGCATCATCTGCAACTTTATATGACGTGGGCTTTAACCACTTCTTCCGTGCCAATAGCGACAGCTTTGGCGGTGACTTGATCTATTATCAAGGTCACTGTGCACCGGGTATCTATGCACGTTCGTTCTTAGAAGGTCGTTTGACTGAAGAGCACTTAAATAATTTCCGTCGTGAAGTTGGCGGTAAAGGTTTGCCTTCATACCCACATCCATATTTGATGCCAGATTATTGGCAGTTCCCAACCGTATCGATGGGTCTAGGTCCAATCATGTCGATCTATCAAGCACACATCCAAAAGTACTTGATGAATCGTGGCCTGATCAAAGAAGAAAACCGTAAAGTTTGGGCTTACCTAGGTGATGGTGAAATGGATGAACCTGAAAGTACAGGTGCCATTTCACTTGCAGGTCGTGAAAAGCTCGACAATCTGATTTGGGTCGTGAACTGTAACTTACAGCGTCTAGATGGCCCAGTTCGTGGTAATGGTAAAATTATTCAAGAACTTGAATCATTGTTCCGTGGTGCAGGCTGGCGCGTGATTAAGGTGGTATGGGGTCGTCATTGGGATCCGTTACTGGCAAAAGATGATTCAGGTGCCTTAAAAGCGGTGATGGAAGAAGCGGTTGATGGTGACTTCCAACGCTATCAAGTGAAAGGCGGTGCGTATACGCGTGCACATTTCTTTGGTAAGTATCCTGAAGCTGAAGAGTTGGTGCGCAACTTAAGCGATGAAGATATTGATAACCTGAACCGCGGTGGTCATGACCCATTCAAAGTGTATGCGGCTTATGCCGAAGCGATGAAGGAAACAGGTCAGCCAACAGTTATCTTGGCAAAAACAGTCAAAGGTTATGGTTTGTCGGAAGAGATTGAAGCAGTCAATAAGACGCATCAAATCAAGAAAATGCAGCTTGAGTCGTTGAAATACGTGCGTAACCGTTTCAACTTGCCATTTACCGATGAACAGCTTGAAGAAGTGCCATTCTATCGTCCGAGTGAAAACTCGCCTGAATTGAAATACATGAAGGCGCGTCGTGAGGCATTGGGTGGTTATTTACCTGCACGTCGTAAAGAAAGTGAACAGCTGGCGATTCCTGAATTGTCTGTGTTTGATGCGGTACTCAAAGGCAGTGGCGGTAAAGAGCAATCGACGACCATGTTGATGGTACGTTTGATTTCATCATTATTGAAAGAAAAAGCCATTAAAGATCGTGTCGTACCAATTGTGCCAGATGAAGCGCGTACTTTCGGTTTGGAAGGTATGTTCCGTCAGTTGGGGATCTATGCTGCGCATGGTCAAAAATATACCCCTGAAGACCAAGAACAGTTGATGCATTACCGTGAAGCCAAAGATGGTCACATGTTACAAGAAGGGATTAACGAAGCAGGTGCGATGAGTGCTTGGGCTGCGTTAGGGACCAGTTATTCGACCAATAACTTGCCAATGATTCCGATGTATATGTACTACTCGATGTTCGGTTTCCAACGTATTGGTGATATTGCATGGGCTGCAGGTGATGCGCAGGCGCAAGGTTTCTTGCTCGGTGCAACTGCGGGTCGTACAACACTGAACGGTGAAGGTTTACAGCACCAAGATGGTCATTCACATATCTTGGCAAATACGATTCCAAACTGTATCTCTTATGACCCATGTTTTGGTTATGAGCTGGCAGTGATCGTACATGATGGTTTAAAACGTATGTACGTGAACCAAGAGCGCGTGTTCTATTACTTAACAGTAATGAATGAAAACTACGAACACCCAGCTATTCCTGAAGGTGCTGAAGAAGGCATTAAACGTGGTATGTATCTCTTCGAAGAAGATGAGAAAGCAACGGTTCAGTTGATGGGTTCAGGTGTGATTCTGCGCGAAGTGATTAAAGCAGCGAAAATCCTTCGTGATGAATATCAAATTCATTCAAACGTGTGGAGCGTCACTAGCTTTAACGAATTAGCTCGTGATGGTATGGCGTGTGAAGAATACAACCGCTTACATCCGTTAGCTGAAGATACGAAAGAAGCTTGGGTCTCTCAATTACTTCGTGAAAAAGACGGTATTGTGGTGTCGGCAACCGATCACATGCGTGCATATAGCGAACAAATCCGTGCTTATCTTCCAGACAATCGTCCATTCGTTGCATTAGGTACAGATGGTTATGGTCGTTCAGATACACGTGGCAACTTACGTAGCTACTTTGGTGTCGATGCCGCACATATTGTGGTAGCAACATTGAAAAAACTCGCGGATGAAGGCGAAGTTGATGCACGTTTAGTTAAAGATGCCATCTCAAGCTTTGAACTAGATACTGACCGTCCAGTGGCATGGGCTCCGCAGGAAACGCCGGAACTGCATGCTGTGGCTGACTACAAAGAGGAGAACTAATCATGCAAATTACGACTCCTGATATTGGTGTAGATAAAGCAACGGTCGCTGAGATTTTAGTGAAAGTCGGCGACACCATTAGCGTCGATGACAGCATTGTGTTGTTAGAGTCTGATAAAGCCTCTGTTGAAGTGCCAAGCACTTCGGCAGGCGTGGTGAAAAGCATTGCAGTTAATCTGGGTGACAGTGTTGCTGAAGGTGCTGTGCTGATCGAGTTGGAAGCAGAAGGTCAAAGTGCTGTTACCGTTGAGCCAGTACAAAATGCAACTGAAGACCAAGCAGCAGAACCAACACCGGTTGTGGAAGCAGAACAAGCTGCAGCAGCACCTGTTGCAGCCAATGCTCCTCAGTCGCAAAGTGTCGATGTGCAAGTCCCTGATATTGGCGTAGAAAAAGCTACGGTAAGTGAAATTTTGGTCTCTGTTGGTGATGAGATTGATGTTGATCAAAGTATTATCGTGGTGGAATCAGACAAAGCGACAGTCGAAGTCCCAAGTACTGTATCAGGCCGTGTCGAATCGATCACGATCAGTGCTGGCGATGTAGTGAAAGAAGGTGTAGTGATTTTAACGGTGAAAACGGCGGCTTCATCTGCTGCGGTTAAATCGGCTGCTGTGCAAGAAACTGCACAGCCTGTTGCTGCACCTGTTGTTGCAGAAGCAACACCAGCGCCGTCTACGGCTGCAGCGTCTGGACCTGTTGAAATTGCAGTGCCTGACTTAGGTGTTGATAAAGCAGCAGTGGCTGAAATTTTAGTCGCTGTGGGTGATGTGGTTGAAAAAGACCAAAGCATCATCGTGGTGGAATCAGACAAAGCAACGGTAGAAGTGCCAAGCTCTACCGCTGGTAAAATCACCGCGATTCATGTTCAGTTAGGGCAAAGTGTCTCTGAAGGCGTCGCTTTAGTGACGATTGAAGCCGAAGGTCAAGCTGTTGCAGCACCTGCACCAGCGCCAGCAGCGAAACCTGCACCAGCTGTAGCACAGCCTGCGACAGTTGCACCTAAAGCTGAAAGCAAAGTTGAAGCAGCAGCACCGCAACCACAAGGCGCAGATAAGCTCACCAAAGAGCAAAATGCTGCCAATGCCAAAGTGTATGCAGGTCCGGCCGTTCGTAAGCTTGCACGTGAATTGGGTGTGGTTTTAGCAGAAGTCAAAGCATCTGGTCCGCATGAGCGTTTAATGAAAGAAGATTTATTCGCTTATGTAAAAACCCGTTTGACCACTCCGCAAGCTGCACCAGCAGCGCAAGCTGTGGCACAGGTTTCAGGTTTGCCGAAGTTGCCAAGTTTTGATGCTTTTGGTGGTGTCGAAGAGAAAGTTTTGACACGTTTACAACAAGTGTCGATTCCGCAATTGTCTTTAAACAACTTTATCCCGCAAGTGACGCAGTTCGATGCAGCGGATATTACTGATCTTGAAGCTTGGCGTAATGATTTAAAAGCTAACTTTAAGAAAGAAGGTATTGGCTTAACCATTATGGCTTTCATCATCAAAGCAGTGGCTTATTTGTTGAAAGAAGAGCGTGAATTTGCAGGTCATTTGTCTGATGATGGCAAGTCAGTATTGTTACGTAATGAAATCCATATGGGGATTGCCGTTGCCACGCCTGATGGTTTGACCGTGCCTGTACTGCGTAATCCAGATCAAAAATCCATTAAGCAGATTGCAATTGAGTTGGGTGAGCTGAGTCAAAAAGCACGTGACAAAAAATTGTCGCCGAAAGATTTACAAGGTGCGAACTTTACCATTACCAGTCTGGGTTCAATTGGTGGCACGGCATTTACACCGTTGGTCAACTGGCCACAGGTGGCGATTTTGGGTATTTCACCTGCAACCATGCAGCCAGTATGGAATGGTGAAAGCTTTGATCCACGTTTGATGCTGCCGCTGTCATTGTCATACGATCACCGTGTAATTAATGGAGCGGATGCTGCACGTTTTGCCAATAAACTGACGAAGCTGCTCAAAGATATCCGAACTTTATTGATCTAATATGACCTGTTTAAGTTTCAAAATGAACCCTGCTTTGGCAGGGTTTTTTTATGGCGTCGTGGTGGTGGACTGACAAAGCCAATCCGGAAGTTCAATGGGTGAAGGGTAGAGCTTTAATGCCGAGTTTGCGTTGAGGTTATAGGTGAGTGGAAGCGTACGATGTGGGTGCGCCGTCGACCAAAGCTTATGTCGTAAATGTTCAAAGCGTTGGAAGTCTTTTAAAAATAAGCCCCAAAACTTTTCATAATGCTCCAGTTCTTGCGCATGTTGATGCTGATAAGCATGTGTTTGACCTTGTTGGTGCTGAAAGTCATAGCCCATCAGCCAAATACGATGCGGTTGAAAGAGATGTGCGAGTGAATAGGCTTGAAGGCCGCAATTATTACCATAAACAAAGTACGGTGAATGAAATAACTCCGCTTGCGTATCGATGCGCACGGTTTTGAAGTTAATCACTTCATGTTCAGGATATGGCCGGTTGTGACCTAAACCACATCCGCTAATGATCTCACCTCGAAAGGATGCTTTGAGCATGGGTTGATAGTGTAACCACCACGCATAATCTGAATGATGGGCAATTTGAGCCTGAGGAAGTTGAAGAAAACTTTGATTACAGCAAATGATTAGCAGCTTTTTTGAGGGCTGAATGGTGGTTAAGTCGAAATTGAGCTGAGATGGACCACCTGCAATGATTAATACATCCTGCACATGCATATAGTGTTGAATAAATTCTTGAAATTTTTGATTATTGTTTTGCATATCAAATTGAGTCATCGAAAATTAAAATTGCGAAGACATGCATTCCTCGCTAGAATAGCATTACTTCATTGGGGAGTAGCCGCTTTTTACGCAAAGTAAAAAGGTGATGGTCAACATATTTGCTCTAAAACGAGCATGGTCATCATAGCAAAGAACCAAATGAGCTCTTCGTAGCTTTCTTTTGTTGGCAAGACCTTTGATTTATCACTCTGCACATTGGCTAGCAGGAGGGATAAGTCATCGGTATATGTTATTGCTAGCCAGAGAAATGCACCATGTTAACCGCTTTCTTCATTTCCCTTGCTGTTGTTGCCCTGTCAGAAATGGGTGATAAAACACAATTACTTGCCTTACTGCTTGCTGCACGTTTTCGTAAACCCGTTCCGATCTTAATTGCAATTTTCCTCGCGACTGTGGTGAACCACGGGGTTTCTGCTGTGCTGGGTCAATGGATTACCACCGTTTTAAGCCCAATCGTTTTATTGTGGATCGTTTCTCTGGGCTTTATTGCTATGGCGGTGTGGATGTTGATCCCCGATCAATTGGATGATGAATCTGAAAGTATCAATAAGTGGAAAAAATATGGGGTTTTCGGCGCCACTTTCGTTTTGTTCTTCTTGGCTGAAATTGGAGATAAAACCCAAATTGCCACTGTAGCACTGGCTGCACGCTTTGACAGTATTGGCTGGGTGACTTTGGGGACGACATTAGGCATCATGTTGGTTAATGCGCCTGCGGTATTTATTGGCAACAAACTAGCTGAAAAACTACCGATTTCACTGATTCATAAAATTGGCGCCCTAGTATTCTTGGTGATTGGTTTGGCTGCGTTGGCACAACACTATTTATTTTAAATACTAATCTCACCATATTAAAAATACATGAAATCCTGAGTTAAAAACTCAGGATTATTTGCCAATAAATGAGACCCAATTCACTGATATTTCAGATAATATTGACTGAATATTTATTGTAAGTTTCCCTAAATAAATATATGTTATTCACCTATAGAATATATATTTTTTGATAAAAAATTTGGGGAATGGGAATGGCTTTCGAACGCACAACATCACAGGTACTTTATGATGATGGAAAGCATAAATGTATTAGCTTTACCAGCTTGGTAAAAGGCGAGGGCGTACAGGCGAACCAGTTCCTGATTTTGGATAATGAGCGCGCAGCAGTGCTCGATCCGGGTGGTGACTTGACCTATGTCCCACTGACTATGGAACTGAATAAATATACCCGTTTGACCAATCTTGACTATGTGATGGCCTCGCATCAGGACCCTGACATTATTACTTCGATGCCACGTTGGTTGGTTTATACCGACGCCAAAGTGGTGGCATCTAAACTGTGGGCGCGTTTCTTACCACATTTAAACTCTGCATTCATGAGTGACCGCATGAAAGGCAACTGGTTGGATCGTCTGATCGAACTGCCAGATCATGGTCAGGTGATTCCATTAGGCAACAGTCATTTGGTGGCTGTTCCTGCACACTTCCTACATTCAGTTGGTAACTTCCAATTTTATGACCCGATTGCCAAAATTTTATTCTCAGGGGATATGGGCGCATCTATGGTGGATGATGCCTCTAAACCTTTAGAAAATTTTGCCGCTCATATTCCTAAAATGAAAGGCTTCCATCAGCGCTACATGTGTTCAAACAAAGTGATCCGTCTTTGGGTCAACATGGTACGGACGATGGATGTGGAAATGATCGTACCGCAGCACGGCACGCCATTTATTGGTAAAGAACAGATCAATCAATTCTTAGATTGGATCGAAACCTTGCAGTGTGGTGTCGATTTAATGGATGAAACAGTCTTTACTTGCCCAGTATAATGACTTGAAAATTCAGAAAAAATAATTGAGTTTGCAGATAACATTTTTTAATATTTTTCGTCCATAAAATAAGCTTTTAGATGACGAGAATAGATAAAAATGTTGTCTCAAATACCGACTCAGGATGCATGTTTAACCTGTGGAGCATGTTGTGCTCACTATCGCGTTTCTTTTTATTGGGCAGAAGGGCTAAATATGCCTGAACATTATACGGAACCTGTGACATCGGTGTATTCATGTATGGTGGGTACGAATCAGGCAAATCCACGTTGTATTGCTTTGGGTGGAGAAGTAGGCAAACAGGTGAGTTGTAACATGTATGAGGCACGTAGTTCATCTTGTAAAGAAGTTCAAATCGCCGATGAGCAATGTAATAAAGCACGCATCGCGCATCAAATGATTCCATTGATCAGTATTCCACTGCATGACGCTGAAAATGACGAAGATTTCGATCAAGTCAGTTAAGGCTTTATTTCCAGAATAAATTTATTGAAATCTAAGAGGTAGAATCTTCGGATTCTGCCTGTATTGCACTGGATGCTGACCAACCCCCAGAGTATTCTTGCTGAAAACAGCATATTCGCTGGTTAATATTGAAAACTCCGTAAAGAATTGCCGCAATTAAAATGAAAATTGAACGGAAATTTGTATATAATGGCTCACGGAAATTACCAGCGAGACTGTTATGTTGACCATCGTTCAAGAAGCCCTAACCTTTGATGATGTCTTATTACTCCCTGCCTATTCTACTGTTCTCCCAAAAGATGTCTCTCTTAAGACACGTTTCACACGTGGCATCAATTTGAATATTCCACTTGTTTCTGCTGCAATGGATACTGTGACTGAATCACGTATGGCGATTGCAATGGCGCAAAACGGTGGTATCGGTATCCTGCATAAAAACATGGATATTGCTGCACAAGCTGCAGAAGTTCGCCGCGTGAAAAAATTTGAAGCAGGTATGGTGAAAGACCCAATTACCGTTACACCCGAAACGACTGTACGTGAGCTGATTGCTTTAACTCAAGCAAATAACATCAGCGGTGTACCAGTGGTGAAAGACGGTCAAGTGGTGGGTATTGTTACTGGTCGTGACACTCGTTTTGAAACCAATCTTGAGCAACCTGTTAGTAACATCATGACAGGTCATGATCGTTTGGTGACTGTTCGTGAAAACGAATCAAAAGAAAACATCCAAGCATTACTTCAAAAGCACCGTATTGAAAAAGTCCTTGTTGTAAATGACAACAACGAACTGAAAGGTTTAATCACGGTTACTGATTTCCGTAAAGCTGAAAACTATCCAAACAGCTGCAAAGATGACTTAGGTCGTTTACGCGTTGGTGCTGCAGTTGGTACAGGTGCAGAAACACCAAGCCGTGTAGAAGCATTGGTGGAAGCGGGTGTTGATGCGATTGTTGTTGATACAGCACATGGTCACTCTGCAGGTGTAATTGAACGTGTACGTTGGGTTAAAGCCAACTATCCACAAGTTCAAGTGATTGGCGGTAACATCGCGACTGGTGATGCAGCTCTTGCATTATTAGATGCTGGCGCAGATGCAGTGAAAGTGGGTATTGGCCCGGGTTCAATCTGTACTACACGTATTGTGGCTGGTATTGGTATGCCGCAAATCTCTGCGATTGACAGCGTTGCCAATGCACTAAAAGATCAAATTCCATTGATCGCAGACGGTGGTATCCGTTTCTCTGGTGATATGGCAAAAGCGATTGGTGCAGGCGCGAGTACCATCATGGTAGGTTCATTGATGGCGGGTACAGAAGAAGCACCGGGCGAAGTTGAATTCTTCCAAGGTCGTTACTACAAAGCCTATCGTGGTATGGGTTCATTGGGTGCGATGGCAGGTGCAACAGGTTCTGCTGACCGTTATTTCCAAGACTCAAAAGCAGGCGCTGAAAAACTTGTACCAGAAGGTATTGAGGGTCGCGTACCTTACAAAGGCCCAATGGGTAACATCGTTCATCAAATGATGGGTGGTTTACGTTCATCTATGGGTTATACCGGTTCTGCGGTGATCGATGACTTACGTAAAAATGCACAGTTTGTCAAAATTACTGCGGCAGGTATGTCTGAATCTCACGTACATGACGTGACTATTACTAAAGAAGCACCAAACTACCGTGTTGGTTGATATTTAGTAGCTTTTAGCCGAAAAGGCCGTCATTAATATGACGGCCTTTTTGTTTTTGGTGTAAAGTATTTGCAGTAAAAAGTGATGATTAAGATCACCATTAAGAAGTGAGTACAACATGAGTTATTTTGGTACAGATGGCATTCGTGGCAAATTCGGTGAATTGCCTATTACCCCTGAATTTGCATTAAAACTAGGATTTGCCGCAGGTAAAGTATTAAAACAATACAGTAAAAAAGCAAAGCCCATCGTTGTACTAGGTAAAGATACCCGATTATCGGGCTATATTTTAGAGTCAGCATTACAAGCCGGTTTAAACGCAGCAGGTGTTTATGTTCACTTGTTGGGTCCATTACCTACACCCGCAATTGCCCATTTAACTCGTGCATTACATGCCAGCTTAGGCATCGTGATCTCGGCGTCGCATAACCCTTATTTTGATAATGGCATTAAGTTCTTCTCGAGCGAAGGTAAAAAATTGCCGGATGAAATTCAAGAAGCCATAAACAAAGAACTTGAAAATGACTTGGTGATCGAAGACCCTGCAAACTTAGGTAAAAGTGTGCGTGTAAAAGATGCCAATGGTCGTTATATCGAGTTTTGTAAATCAACCTTCCCGTACCATTTTGACCTGACAGGCTTAAAAATTGTGGTGGACTGTGCCAATGGTGCAGCCTATAGCGTCGGCCCTTCGGTGTATCGTGAACTGGGTGCAAAAGTGATTGCGCTGTTTAACGAACCGGATGGTTTAAACATCAATAAAGACTGTGGTTCGACGCATCCTGAATTTTTACAAAAAGCCGTTGTTGAACATCAGGCGGATTTAGGGATTGCTTTTGACGGTGATGCCGACCGTGTGATTATGGTGGATAAAAACGGTCAGCAAATTACTGGTGACCATATTCTCTATATTTTAGCCACTCAAGCGAGTCAAAAACCTGCGGGTATCGTGGGTACGGTAATGAGCAATATGGCGCTTGAAATTGCTTTAGATCAAGCCAATGTGCCTTTGCTTCGTGCCAAAGTTGGTGACCGCTATGTTCTACAAGGCCTAGAAGAAAAGGGCTGGGTAACGGGCGGTGAACCATCAGGTCATATCTTGACTTTGGACAAGAGCACCACAGGTGATGCGATCATTGCTTCACTTCAGGTATTAACGGTGATGGTTGAGCAAGGTAAAGCTTTGCATGAATTGGTGGAAGGGTTTGAGTTATTACCAAATGTCTTGGTGAATGTTCGCTTGGCTGCGATGTTTGATCCCTACGCCGTACCTGCACTGGTGAGCGAGTTTGAAAAAGCTGAAGCTCAGCTTAAAGGGCGTGGTCGCATCTTGATTCGTAAATCAGGCACAGAGCCGGTCATTCGTGTCATGGTTGAAGGTAATGACCTTGAAGAAGTCACCGCATTGGCAAATCATTTGGCCGATGCTGTTCGTGCCAATGCAGCTTAAATCAAGAGGGGAAATTGCATGAATGATGTGATTAAGGACTTAAGTGAACTGCGTTTAACTTATCAAAAAGGTGAGTTGCATGAAGATCAGGTGAACCGTGATCCACATGAGCAGTTTTTATTATGGTTTAACCATGCCTTAGAAGCACAATTGCATGAACCCTATGCTATGTCTTTAGCTACGGCAAATGCCCAAGGTCGTCCGCACGTGCGGACGGTCTTGTTGCGCGGTGCGACCCATGCAGGTTATGACTTCTACACCAACTATGACAGTCAAAAAGGCAATGATCTGCTCGATAATCCTTATGCAGAATTATTGTTTTATTGGCAAGAGCAGGAACGTCAAATTCGGGTCAGTGGTCGTGTGGAAAAGATATCTCTCGAAGAATCGACAGATTATTACCATAAGCGACCGCGTGATAGCCAAATTGCAGCGCACGTTAGTACTCCACAAAGTGGTGTTATCGCTAGTCGTGAAGAATTACAACAGCGTTTCCAAAATTTGCATGATCAAGTGGAAAGCAAAGACGTTTTGGAGAAACCTGAGTTTTGGGGCGGCTATCGTTTAGTTCCGGATTATTATGAATTTTGGCAAGGCCGTCCGAATCGTTTACATGACCGCTTGAGTTATAAACTACAGGATGGTCAATGGGTTTTACAGCGACTGATGCCATAAATGTCTAAACTTTTAATTCAACAAAGACCCTATTTGACGCGCCCTGAAGATATTCAGGGTGTTGCCCCGTTTATTGCTGATTTATTGGCACGTCGCGGGGTTTCTTCCGCACAAGAGCTGGAATTGAAGCTTAAGCACTTACATGCGCCAAACTTAAAAGGTTTAGAGCAAGCGATTGAAATAATCGATCAAGCAATTGATACTCAAAAGAAAATCGTCATTGTTGGTGATTATGATGCCGACGGTGCGACCAGTACTGCATTGATGGTCTTGGCACTACGTGATATGGGCGCGGATGTTGAATATCTGGTTCCAGATCGTTTCAAATATGGTTATGGTCTGACACCTGCCATTGCTGATTTGGCCTTCGTGAGCTTTACTCCAGATGTGCTGATTACGGTCGATAATGGTATTTCGAGCCATGCTGGTGTAGCACAGGCACAGGCGCATGGTATGCAGGTGATCATTACCGACCATCACCTGACCACAAAGGAAACACCACAAGCAGAAGCGGTGGTAAATCCCAATCAATTGGGATGTGAATTTCCAAGTAAAGCCTTGGCTGGCGTAGGTGTTGCATTTTATGTGTTGGCAAATTTGGCCAGTATGCGCAAAAAAAATGCTAAATCCACAGCCAACCTCAGCCAATATTTGGATTTGGTGGCCTTAGGTACTTATGCCGATGTTGCAAGTCTAGATCTGAATAATCGGATTTTGATCGATGCTGGTTTGAAGCGGATACAGCAAGGATTATGTCGTCCAGGAATCAGTGCATTATTGGATATCGCCGGCCGTGATCCTGCACAGTTAAAAGCACAGGACTTGGGCTTTGTAGTCGGCCCGCGACTCAATGCAGCTGGGCGTATGGACACTATGGATGTTGGGATTGAGTGTCTGATTGCGGCAGATTTAAGTACGGCTTATCCGATTGCGCAGCAGTTGAATCAACTCAATATTGAAAGACGCCAAGTCGAAGGGCAGATTAAACAGGAAGCTCTGGCTGAGTTAGAACATATTCAGCTTGATCAGGATAACTTACCTGCAGCCTTGATCATGTTTGAACAGCATTGGCATCAAGGGGTGATTGGGATCGTTGCAGGGCGTTTGAAAGAACAATTCCATAGACCTGCAATCGTCTTTGCCGCAGATGAGGATGGCGTACATATTAAAGGCTCTGCGCGTTCTATCGAAGGTATTCATATTCGAGACAGTATTGAGCGTATTGCTGAATTACATCCGCATTTGGTGAGTCATTTTGGTGGACATGCTGCCGCAGCAGGACTAACCATTCAAAAGCAGCATTTTTCTGAATTTAAAACCGCTTTTGAAGCACTCATCGCTGCGCAAGATGAAAATTTATTTCAGGCCACTATTTGGACAGATGGCGAATTGCCCGATTCGGCCATTAATGCCGAAACCGTCGATCTTTTGCAAAATTTAAGTCCATGGGGACAAAAATTCCCTGCACCGGTCTATGAAGGCCTATTTAAAGTTTTAGATTATCGTTGGTTGAAAGATGTGCATCTGAAATTAAAACTTGCTTTAGATAATGGCTTAATGGTGGACGCAATTGCATTTAATGCGGCAGAAAAATATGAATTTAATCCTATGCAAGATAAAATCCGCTTGGTCTACGAACTCGATAAAAATGAATTTAGAGGAAATGTCAGTGTTCAATTGAGAGTTCTACACTTGGCTCAATAAATTCCATTTTTACAGGCAAATAAAAAAAACCGCTCAGAAGAGCGGTTTTTTTATGTTTTTGACTTCAATGGATTAGAAGCGGTATTTCGCTGCTACACCAAATGAATTGTAGTCATTGTTGCCAACTTCACCGAAACCAACACGACCTTCAAGGCTCACTTGTTGGTTGAAGAATTTACGTGCATTGATCCCTACTTCGTTACGATCAGTGACATCGTTGTTGTAGTAGTCAGCACCAACACTGAATGTTTTGTCGATGAAGTAATCCGCTGCTAGATTGAATTCATCTAGATCACCGAATGCTGCACCCGCTTCAAGGTTGATGTCTTTACCATTGCTTAAAGTTGTTACGTATTTAGCACGTAAAGTTGGATCTACGCCGTCATCATCATCGTTATCCCAACCTTTCACACCAACTGCAACTAAGAAGCCTGGTGCTGGAAGATAACCGACTTCAGCGCCGTAGTAGGTTGTATCGTTGTCTACTGTGCCAAATGGAGTGTCAACTTCGACATTATTACGGCTTACATCACCAGATACATAGAAATCTGAGTTTGGTACGAAGTATTCGATACCAACGCCATAAGTATTGTCGTCAACATCGCCACGGTCAGCGAAAGTTGCATGTGCATTTACGTTACTTGCACGGTTTAAGAATGCAGCTTCTGCAAGAGGAGCGTTACGCGTTTGAACAGGGTTGAAGTAATAAGTACCGTTTACACCAAATTCACTGCCAGAGCTTCCATTATCTGGGTCGATGTAACCAGCTGAAGCGCCCACTTCTGCTTGATAAGCATGAGCTGTACCTGTAATAGCAAGTGCAGAAAGAAGTGCTGAAGCAATTGCGAGTTTTTTCATGGAAACTACCCCTCTAAATTGTTTGGCTAAATTTAATACATTTTTTGTTACAAGTTTTAGTCTAGAGAAATTTTAAAGATGGTCAATCGCTGCAAAGTTGCGGAACTGTGAATTCGGTAATTTTATGTAATTAAAATTATTTAAAATATTGAAAAGTATGTATTTATTTATAATGTTTTGTTTTATTAAAACTGTGTAGATATTATGAATTTGTAGATTATTTGGTCAATAACTGGACTTTTTTTAAAGTAAATATTACATCCAAAAGAAAAAAGCACCTCAAATTTGAGGTGCTTTTTTAGCAAACTTCTAATTCAAACGAAATTAGAAACGGAAAGTTGCATTGATGTTGAACGCTTGAACGTCATCACCAAAACCAACTTGACCACCGATTGCTAGGTTCGGGTTAAGGAAGTATTTTGAACGAATAGCGAAGTAATCCGTGTCTTCATTACCATCATCAACGATGTTATAAGCTGCACCCACGCTAAAAGCTTGGTCGAAGTAATAGTCTGCACCAATTGTTGCAGAATCAACGTCGCCAAAAGCACCGTCTGCTTCAAGGTTGATGTATTGACCATTATTAAGAGGAGCAACATATTTTGCTTTTAAAGCAAAACGGTTATCGTCATCACCATCTTCAACTTTAACGCCGTCAACACCAGCAGCTAAAAGTAAATTAGAAACAGGTAAGAAGCCAACTAATGCACGATAAGTTGTTACATCATAGTCGTCTTTATCAGAACCTGACCAACTAGGGAATTTATAGTTTTCTTTGTACTTAACTCGAGAAGTACCAATTTCACCATTTACATAAAATTGTTGATAGTAGTATTCGATACCAGCCGAAATTGAATGTACATCTTGTTCATCAGTTTCAGTACCGAGTTCAACGCCATCAAAAATTGCGTAATCAACACTTTCTTTGCGATTAAAAGCGTATTGCGCATAGACGTTGCTATTATGCCCAAGGAATGCGGCTTCATTTAACGGACCATTACCAGTTTGTACTGAGTCAAAATACAAAGTGCCTTTTACATCAACAGAATGATCTGAATCTGTATAGTCATCATCCCAATCAGTATATGTATAACCACCATCAATTTGCGCATCATAAGCAAAAGTTGATGAAGTGATAACAGCTAATCCTAGTGCAAGTAATGTCTTTTTCATAAAACCCTCGAAACATTATTGTTGTAAATAAAATGTAATAAATAGTAACGCGAGCGTATTGTTCATATTATGTGCATTGAAGTCAATGATTTGGATGATCAATCTGGCTGAATCTGTGCAAATTCTCTGTGATATAATAGGCAGCTATTTAAGCCAAATTTTTTGATTGAGAGTAATTCACGTGGAAATTAATCCGTATCTATTACAGCTAAAAGACTTAAACGACCGTGGTCAAACATTACGGGGGTATCTTTGACTACGATCTGAAAAAAGAGCGTTTAGAAGAGGTTCTACGTGAGCTGGAAGACCCAGCAATTTGGAATGATCAAAGCCGTGCGCAAGCAATGGCGAAAGAAAAAGGTGAACTCGAAAACGTCATTAACGTGCTCGAAGGGCTTTCAACTCAACTAGAAGATGCCCAAGCGATGCTGGATCTTGCGGTTGAAGCAGAAGAAGAAAGCTTACTTGCGGATGTGCAAGCAGAGTTAACTTCAGCGGAAGCAGAACTTGCGAAATTAGAATTCCGTCGTATGTTCAGTAATCCGATGGACCCGAACCCATGCTATGTCGAAATTCAAGCGGGTTCTGGTGGTACTGAAGCACAGGATTGGGCATCCATGTTACTGCGCATGTATCTACGTTGGATTGAACGTCATGGCTTTAAAGCAGAAGTGATGGAAGAGTCTGATGGTGATGTGGCAGGGATCAAGTCTGCAACGATCCGTGTAGAAGGTGAGTATGCATATGGTTGGTTACGTACAGAATCTGGCGTACACCGTTTAGTCCGTAAGTCACCTTTTGACTCGGGTAATCGTCGCCATACTTCATTCTCAGCGGTTTTTGTATCGCCTGAAATTGATGACAATATTGAAATTGAAATCAATCCTGCTGATGTACGTACTGATACCTATCGTGCATCTGGTGCGGGTGGTCAGCACATTAACAAAACAGACTCTGCGGTACGTTTAACTCACGCTCCAACAGGGATTGTGGTGGCATGCCAGAACCAACGTTCACAGCACGCCAACCGTGACCATGCATGGAAACAGTTACGTGCAAAATTGTACGAACTTGAAATGCAAAAACGTAATGATGCGGCACAAGCGTTGGAAGATACCAAGTCAGATATCGGTTGGGGCAGCCAAATTCGCTCATACGTTTTAGATGACTCGCGTATTAAAGACTTACGTACCAGTGTAGAAAGTTCAAACACCGGTGCAGTGCTTGATGGCGATTTAGATAAGTTTATTGAAGCCAGCCTCAAACAAGGTTTGTAATTTAAATTTATATATAAAACAAAGTTCTATCTGTTCTTGATCGATATATCTAAAAAAATCGATATAAAAATCGAAAAAATACGATATATTGTATTCAAGATGCTGAATAGAACTTTGTTGTCCAAATTTTTATTTAATTAAACCCGTTTAAATTATGGATATTGATTTAATTTTTAAAGCACTTGCCAATCCGACTCGACGTCAAATCTTGGAATGGTTGAAAACACCTGAACAATTTTTGTCAGAAGAACAATGTGGCGGCTTTAATCGTGGTGTATGCGCTGGCAATATCGAAAAACTCGGTAATGTTTCGCAGTCTACGATGTCTAATCATTTGTCTGTGTTACAACAGGCGGGCTTAATTCAAGCCGAGAAATATGGTCAATGGTCGTATTTTTCACGCAATGAAGAACTCATTCAGCAATATATTGATTATCTGCAGAACTCACTTTAAATCATTTTTCGCATTTGAAGTGTCAGGCGAGACATATATGGCTGAACTTAATACTCCTCTCATTTTGGGTGATTTACACCTCAAAAATCGCGTTGTAATGGCGCCACTAACCCGTAGTCGTGCAACCATTGACCGTGTTCCAACGCCGATGATGGCTGAATATTATGCACAGCGTGCAAGTGCTGGATTAATCATTTCAGAAGCAACAGTCATTTCAGAAGCAGCTAATGGCTATTTGCAGACGCCGGGTTTATTTACCGATGCTCAAGTTAAGGGCTGGAAATTGGTGACCCAAGCCGTACATGAACAGCAAGGTTTAATTGTGGCACAATTGTGGCATGTCGGACGTGTCTCACATCCCGATCTTTTGAATGGTGATACACCAGTTTCTGCCAGTGCGGTACAACAGGCGGGTTATGTCAGTCTGCTTCGCCCAAAACGCGAATATGTCGTGCCACGTCCATTAGAGATTGCAGAAATCAAAAGCATTGTAGAACAATACAAACAGGCTGCGATCAAAGCCAAAGAAGCGGGATTTGATGGTGTGGAATTGCATGCGGCCAATGGTTATTTGATCGATCAATTCCTACAAAGCAAAACCAATTTACGTGAAGATGAGTATGGTGGTTCTGTCGAAAACCGCGCACGTTTATTGCTTGAAGTGGTGGATGCGCTGATTGAAGTGTGGGGGGCAGGTCGTGTAGGTGTGCATCTTGCGCCGCGTGGTGATGAACACGACATGGGCGATCATGATCCACGTGAAACCTTTGGCTATGCTTTAGAGCAGTTGGGGCAGAGGAAGATTGCATTTTTCTTTACCCGTGAATATCTGGCGGATGACAGTATTAGTGATTATCTTAAACAGCGCTCAAATGGTGTGCCATATATTGCCAATATGCGTTTAAGCCGTGAAGATGCTGTAGATTTATTGGCCTCAGGTAAAGCCGATGCGGTGTCTTTTGGTAAAGCTTATATTGCCAATCCAGATTTGTTTGAACGTTTGCTGGCGAATGCTGCACTGAATGAATTGCAGTTGGAAAATATGATTGGGACAGATGTTGCCGAAGGCTATATTGATTATCCAAGCATGAAAAATAAATTTGGTTCAGGTCGTTCAACCTATTAATCGACACTTGAATACGCATTATCCATTAACATGTGGATAATGCTCTGATATATTCTGCCGATTCAAACCGTTTTTGAGCGTAATAATTTGACTACTCCTTTTTGGTATAACGCAGCTTTGGCACTGATTAAGCCGCTATATCAATGGCGCCTCAAAAAACGTGCTGAAGATCTCCAACTATATCAGCAAGAGTGTCTTGAGCGCTTTGGGCCATTTCAGCCAGTTAAAAACCGCAATGCAATTTGGTTTCATGTGGTTTCCGTAGGAGAAACCAACGCTGCACAGCCGCTGATTGAACATTATCTCAAAGCAGGTCATCCGGTCTTAGTCACCAATACCACCAAAACCGGACAAGCGCGTGCGAAACAATTATTTTTAAAAGCACCGTATGAATCGCTATTTCAGGCCGTGTATCTGCCAGCAGATCAAAAAAAATTAGTCCGTCGTTTTATCGAAAAATATCAACCGAAAATGTTGGCACTAGTCGAAACTGAACTCTGGCCAAATTTGATGATTGAAGCCGATCAGGCCAATGTTCCGTGTTTATTGATTAATGCCAGATTATCTGAAAAATCGGCGAAGGGTTATAGCAAAGTCCCGAGTTTGACGCAGCCGATGCTAAAGAGTTTGAAACAATTATTGGCGCAAGATCAGGCAACTTTAGCGCGATTTATTGAGTTGGGTGCAAACCCGCATACCAGTCAGGTCGTGGGAAGTATCAAGTTTGATATTCATGCGCCCGATAGCTTTGTGCAACAAGCAGCGCAGTTGCGTCAAGATTGGGCTTTACAAGAACGTAAGATCATCACCATTGCCAGTACGCATGCGCCCGAGGAACAAAAACTACTTGCAGCGCTGCAGCCAATTTTACAACAACAGCCTGAGCTGTTATGTATCGTCGTACCACGTCATCCTGAACGCTTTGATGAGGTCTTTGTAGAAGCGCAGAAACTGAATTTACGTACACAGCGCCGCAGTTTAAAGCAAACGATTCAGCCTGAAACGCAAGTGTATTTGGCAGATAGTATGGGTGAATTATGGCTTTGGCTGGCACTGAGTCAGGCGTGCTTTGTCGGCGGGTCTTTAAATGAACCGGGTGGTGGGCATAATATTTTGGAGCCCATTACGTTACATGTCTCGACAGTATTAGGTCAGCATTATTTTAATTTTCAAACCATTGTGGATGAATTTGTAGCGGCCCATGCGGTTGTGGTTGTGCAGGATTTTGAGCAGGCGGCCAGTGCATTGGTTGAGATCATTCAAAATACTGCGAAAGCGCAGGCTTTAAATGATGCAGCGCAGCTGATTATGCAAAAAAATACTGGGTCGCTGCAAAAGCATATTCAGGTGATTGATCAGTACCTTTAAGTTTTAATTTTGCGATACATTAATTTTTATTAGGCAAGTTTTATCACGGCCTTATTTTATGGTGATCGTTGAACATCCTATTCGTAGGCATAATCTACTTTTAAAGGATTAAAAGTAGCAAAAATCCTCTGTACGCTGAAGGTACTTCCTGTACCTCAGCGCACAGGCGACATCCATGTCGCCTGTCCTCAATGACATATGCTTTGCGTGAATTGATATGGTTATTTATGAACATCGTCTTGCTTGACCCACGTCAAACTGAATCTGAACTGTGGAGTATCAGTGCTAAACGCCAAATTGAGCATTTAAAAAACCATGTGAATATACAGGTGGGCGATACACTCAAAGTCGGGATTCGGGAAGGAAAGCGTTATTTAACCCAAATCATCAGTATCAGTGATGAGCGCATTCAACTTAAACACTTACAAGAAGAAGAAGTACCTGCAAAGCATCCGGTGACTTTAATTGTGGCAATGCCTCGTCCGAAAGTGTTGCGCCGTCTGATCATGGATGCCGTCACCTTAGGTGTAGAAAAAATCATTTTGCTGCACAGTTATCGCGTGGATAAAAGCTATTGGCAGACACCATTTTTACAGCAGCTCGATCACTATGTGACGTTGGGTTTGGAGCAGGCAGGTGACACCATTGCGCCCAAAATTGAACTGTATAAACGCTTTAAACCCTTTGTGGAGGATGTTTTACCGAGCATGATCTCCTCGGACTATCCGGCTTATGTGGCGCATCCTTATGTCGAAGATGTGATGCCTACAGGGATTCAATATGGATGTACCATCATCATTGGACCTGAAGGTGGATTTATCCCTTATGAGGTCGATTTACTCATAAAAAACGGTTGCCAAGCAGTCAGCTTAGGCAACCGAATTATCCGGACAGAAACTGTGATTCCGTACGTTTTAGGGCGATTATTTAGCTGTTGACGCTTCTGTCTCAGCTTGATCACCACGGTAAACTTTAACTTCCTGTACAGGGTAAGGAATTGAAATACCATTTTGATTGAATGCTTGGATAACGTGTTCTTGCACTTCACTGATTGAGTTCGCTGTGGTGGTTTCAGTGGTATCTACCCACCAACGGACATTCAGATTGACTGAGAAATCAGCCAAAGCATTCACGTTTACGGTAAACGCAGGTTGGCTCAAAATCGTTGGGTCTTTGTCCAAAATAGCCAAAACAATGTTTTTAGCTTTTTGAATATCATCTTCATATCCAATACCCACCACAAATTCACAACGACGGCGTTGATAAGCGGTATTCACCGTTACTGCACTGGTGTAAACCGTCGCGTTTGGAATCACGATACGACGACCATCTGGAGAACGTAGGAAGGTTGCACGGATCTGAATATCTTCAACCGTACCTTCCATGCCTGACACAATAATGTCGTCACCGATTTTGAATGGTTCACCGAGGAGAATCAAAATACCCGACAGTAAGTTCTGGAAAATATCTTTAAACGCGAAACCGATTGCGACCGAACCAATCCCCAATGCACTCATGAGCTGACCCGGTGTGAAACCTGGGATCGCAATGACCATTGCAATTAGGAAACCGAAGAACATAATGGCTGAGCTACCCACACGGTTCAGTACTAAAACTAGATTTTGTTTTGAATAAGAACGGTCAGTGAGCGCTTTACGAACAAAGAATCTAAAGAGTTTAGACAGTAGATAGAAGATCGTAAAAACAATTAATGCGATACAAATATATGGCAGGCGTTCCCAAAATCCATCGACAAATTTATCGATCGTTGAGTATGCGTCATTATATTTAGAGGTATGTTCCAGCACGGTTTGTGCGGTTTTTTCTGTTGCCTCTTGCAAAAGTTGAGTCGTGCCTTGAGTGACATCACTCAAGGCATTTTCTTTTTCAGCCACGAGTTTTCCAAATGTTCCGGTTTTTCGCTATTTTGCCTGAAATTAGTGGCGAAAATAACCCTCATTTACAGGCTTGTGAACAGATGTATCAAAATTCAGACAGGCTCAGATTCGGTCAGTGGCTTAGAAATATTCAGTACCTTGTTGAATGATTTCTGTCGGCGATTCAATTTCACCGCTACCCATCATATACGAGGTGATGCTACCTGTAGCCAAGAGCGACAAGACACTGATTAAAATCATCAACCATGCCAGAATTTTTTCCCAAACGGCAGCAGGGCGTGGCGCGCCGTATTGATTTACGGTCGGTGTACCTGAGGCTAATAATAAATATAGGATAAAGAAAAGATTGATCACGGGAATAAATAATAATAGTAGCAACCAACCGGCTTTATTGAGGTCATGCAGCCGACGCACGACAAAGACACAATAAAAATAAATGTAAAGAATCATAATCGCCAAATAGGCGAGGCCAGATATCCCAGTGAATATACCAACAAATTGCTCATTTAACGCCATGGTATTGATGTTGAAAATACCCACGGCAAGGCTTAAAGCGATTATGGCAAAAAAGCTGATGATATTGAGAAAGCCATACCAACCAATCATGCTCAGTCGACCAAAACGTCCATCAGGTTTCAGGGGATTATCCGATGTAGTGGTCGTCTGACGGGAAAAGAAAGAAGAGTCATTGGTGTTCATGATCGGATCAACTCAACGTATATGAAAGAATAAAAAAGCGGAGTGCTGAGTAAAATTACCTTTGCAGTATAGGTTTAATTGAACTGGTCAGATACTGAATTAAAACATGTTTTTGTTGAAATTTTGCTTATAGATGTGCTTTAAATGGGAAAGAATAATACGACCAAAGCATGATTGCTGCGATTAAAAATTAATCGTCATACTGCTGTGATGCAGGAATTATAAAAGTAGAAATGTGGCATGGCATCTCGTGATGAGATGAATCAGATCAAGGAAAATACAATATGAAAGAGATCTATCCAGTACCTGAAAGTTTCAAAAAAACCGCACGCATCAACGAGTCGGAGTACTTTGAGCGTTATCAAAAATCGATTGAACAACCAGATGAGTTTTGGGCAGAGCAAGCGCAAAAGATCGATTGGATCAAACCGTTTACCCAAGTTAAAAATACAAATTTTAAGCAAGATGATTTTAAGATCGAGTGGTTTGCTGATGGTGAATTGAATGTCAGTGCCAACTGTCTCGATCGACATTTAAAAGAACATCCACATAAATCGGCCATTATTTGGGAAGGTGATCATCCTTCACGGCATAAAATCATTTCTTTTGAAGAACTGCATGATGAAACTTGCCGTTTTGCTAATGTGCTGAAAAAACATGGCGTGGGCAAAGGCGACCGTGTGGTGCTGTATATGCCAATGGTGCCAGAAGCGGCTATTGCGATGTTGGCCTGTACCCGAATTGGAGCAGTACACTGCGTGGTTTTTGGCGGGTTCTCACCAGACTCATTGGCAAGTCGTATCGATGACAGTCAGGCGAAAGTCGTGATTACTGCGGATTGTGGGATGCGTGGTGGTAAGCCCATTCCACTCAAAGAAAATGTCGATCTTGCACTCGACATTGAAGGCACATCTTCGGTTCAAAATGTCATTGTGGTGCACCGTACAGGTAACCCGATCGAAATGAAAGCAGATCGTGACCTGTGGTATCACATGGAAATCATGTCGGTCAATGATCTCTGCCCACCTGAACCCATGAATGCCGAGGACCCGCTATTTATTTTGTATACATCAGGTTCAACTGGAAAACCGAAAGGTGTGTTGCATACCACAGGCGGCTATTTAACCTATGTGAATTGTACCTTCCGTGAAGTTTTTGACCTTAAACAAGATGACGTGTTTTGGTGTACTGCCGATGTTGGTTGGATTACGGGACATTCTTATGTGTTGTATGGGCCATTGTCGAATGGCACCACGACCGTGATGTTTGAAGGTGTACCACAATATCCAAGTTGGGCTCGGACCGGACATATTGTTGATAAACACAACGTCACTATTTTATATACGGCACCGACTGCAATTCGCGCCATGATGCGAGAAGGAGATGCCTTTGTCCGAGAAAGTGACCGCAGCAGTCTGCGTTTACTAGGTTCGGTGGGTGAACCCATTAACCCAGAGGCATGGAATTGGTACTACACCGTGGTAGGTGAAAGCCGCTGCCCAGTGGTGGATACATGGTGGCAAACAGAGACGGGTGGTTTCATGATTACGCCATTGCCGGGAGCAACCGATTTAAAACCGGGTTCGGCGACACGCCCATTCTTTGGTGTTCAACCTGCGATTGTTGATGCTGAAGGCAATGAGCTTGAAGGTGCCGTAGAAGGCAATTTGGTGATTAAGGATTCTTGGCCGGGACAAATGCGAACCATTTGGGGTGATCCTGAGCGCTTTATTGAAGCCTATTTCTCCACTTATCCGGGGACTTATTTTACAGGTGATGGCGCACGTCGTGACGAGTCTGGCTATTATTGGATTACGGGTCGTGTGGATGACGTCTTGAACGTTTCAGGGCATCGATTGGGAACGGCTGAAATTGAAAGTGCGTTGGTTGCACATGATGCTGTGGCAGAGTCTGCGGTGGTGGGTATGCCGCATGATATTAAAGGACAGGGGATTTGCGCCTTTGTGACCTTACAAGCAGGGACAGTTGAGACGGATGAGTTACGTCAGGAACTGGTGGCTTGGGTACGCAAAGTCCTTGGACCAGTGGCAACGCCAGATGCATTGCATTGGGCGCCGGCCTTACCGAAAACCCGTTCTGGTAAAATCATGCGCCGTATTTTAAGAAAAATTGCGGCCAATGAATTGGACTCTTTAGGTGATACCTCGACCTTGGCAGAACCTCAAGTGGTTGAACATTTGATTGCTACTGTTTATCCGAAGTCATAAGAACAATTTGAGCGTCAGTGATCACGTTCTGATGAAAGTTCACTATGGCTTATATGAAGGATTATTAAAGCAATAATGAACGTCCTTTCCCCTATAAAAGTTGATTAAGATGAAGGGATGTTCATGATGCATTTTATCCATCCTAAATACGACGTATAAAATGATCAAATTATAAGTCGCCTGAATTTAGGTGACTTAGATTTCATAAGATATAGATTTTACAGATATAGACTGCAGGCATTGAGATAAGCTGAATGCCTCTACTTTGTTAAGCTAAAACTGTAACAGAATAATCAGACAGACATATGAATGCTTCAACTCCATTGACTCAAGATCCGATCGATATTGCCCAAAAACTGGCGGCAGAATTTGCCACGACGGCTGCTAAGCGTGATAAGCAGGGGGGAAATCCCAAAGCTGAACGTGATTTGATTCGTCAAAGTGGTTTACTTGCATTGTCCATTGGAAAACAATACGGTGGACAGGGGGCAGATTGGCTGACGATTTTTAAAACCATTCAAACCATTGCTCAAGTGGATAGCTCATTGGCGCATGTTTATGGTTTCCATCATTTATTGATTGCAACGGTACAGTTGTTCGCGCAGCCAGAGCAATATGGCCCGTGGTTTGAACAGACTGCACGTGAGCATTTATTTTGGGGCAACACCCTAAACCCTTTAGACCGCCGTACTACAGCGACGCAACTGTCTGAACATGAATATGTGTTTCATGGCGATAAAAGTTTTTGTTCGGGTTCCATGGATTCAGACATTTTGCTGTGTTCTGGCTTCAATGAAGATGGAAAATTATTGATCGGGGTGATTCCTACAGCACGTGAAGGCGTCAGTTTTCTCGGCGATTGGGACAATATGGGACAACGTCAAACCGACAGTGGAAGTAGCCATTTTGAACAAGTTAAAATTTCCAAAGATGAATTACTACTGAACCCAGGCCCATTAAGTACACCGTATTCGAGTTTACGCCCTTTGATTGCACAGTTGATCTTTGTACATATGTTCTTGGGGGTAGCCGAAGGGGCATTTGAAACAGCAAAAGAAACGGTACAAAGCCAAAAAGCATGGTCAAAATCTTTAGCTGAAAATGCAGTGAATGACCCATTTATTCAAAAGCATTTTGCTGAGTTTTATGTGCAATTAGAAAGTGTACGTTTATTGGCAGATAAAGCGGTTCAGCGTTTGCAATGGGCTTGGGAGATTGGTGAAGCTTTGACGGCGGAACAACGTGGAGAAGTCTCTATTGCGATTGCAACAGCCAAAATCGCAGCCACCAATAGTGCGCTATACATTACGCAAAATATTTTCCAAGTGATGGGCGCACGTGCCACAACTGCCAAACTAAATTTAGATCGCTTCTGGCGCAATGTACGTACCCAAACCTTACACGATCCGATTGATTATAAATATCAGGAGGTCGGTGAATGGGTGCTCACAGCGAAAGTGCCAGATCCAAGTTTTTATTCTTAAACGTATATTGCACATGAGCCAATAAAAAGCCTCCGTTTTGGAGGCTTTTTATTGGCTCATGTGCTGTCAGTCGATTTAACGCTGATGAATATTTTCTAAGGTATCGACTAAGGTTCGCGTTGTTTGATCAATCTCATAATTCACGGCATCACCGACTTGGACATCTTTCCATGTAGTGAGGCGCAGTGTTTCAGGAATAATATCGATTGAAATTTCACTATTGGCACGATCAACACGGTTCACAGTCAAACTACAACCATTGAGCCCAATAAAACCTTTGAGAAAGAAATATTTAATATTGCCTGCCGGAATGTGAATATCGAGATGAAAGGTTTCCCCGCGATGCTCTAAGTTTTTGATCGTGGCTGTGCCTTCGATATGACCATATAGATTGTGACCACCATTTTCTGCTCCAACTTTGGCTGAGCGTTCGACATTGACCTCATCACCAGCTTTGAGAATTTTCAGCGTGGTGAGTTGATTGGTTAAATCAGAGACATCAAAATGCACTTGGTTGGCTACCAAATCAATATGTGTGGCCGTTAAACACACGCCATTAATCGCTACACTTGCCCCGATAAAGACATCATGAAAAAAATTTTGATGATTTGAAATCACTAAGGTTGTGAAGCCATTACCTTGACGAATGTCTAAGACTTTTTCTAAACCTTGCACGATGCCTGTATACATGGGAGCGTCTCTAAAATGATTTGCGTTTTCTGTATTGTAGGGACAAAACGAACGCTCGGCTATGCTTTACAGTGATCATTTCAGTACGGCGTTTTGATCTGTCGCAGTTCGATCTTGGCAATATCTACAATGCTCGGAATGTTTCAATTGCCGCTAGGCGAGACTGTTTTAAGTCAACGATCTGCTGAGGGTAGTTCAATTCCAGTTGAGGATTTTTGGCAAAGGGTTGGTGAATTTGTTTGGCATCCAAATCTGCCAGTTCAGGTAGCCATTGACGTAAATAATCCCCGTTCGGATCAAATTTCTGAGATTGGCTGATCGGGTTAAAAATCCGAAAATAAGGTACAGCATCTGTACCCGTCGAGGCGCACCATTGCCAACCGCCATTATTGGCCGCTAAGTCGCCATCGACAAGGTGCTGCATAAACCATTGTTCCCCCAACCGCCAATCGATCAGTAGATTCTTACTGAGGAACATGGCACAAATCATCCGCACCCGATTATGCATCCAACCCGTAGCCAGTAGTTGACGCATCCCTGCATCGACGATCGGAATGCCCGTCTGGCCGTATTGCCACGCAGCAAAGTCTTGTGGTGCATGGCGCCATTTGATTTTTAAGGTTTTGGTTTGAAACGGCTGGTGCTGAGAAACTTGCGGGTAGTCAAATAAAATGTGCTGGTAAAATTCACGCCAAAGCAGCTCATCGAGCCAAGTTTGTTGTCCTCTGTGGTCGATTTGGAAATAGCCGCCTTGTTCACGAAACAGGGCTTGCAGACATTGGCGAATAGACAAGATGCCCAAGTTTAAATACATGCCAATTTGACTGGTTCCATTGAGCGCAGGAAAGTCCCGATCATCAGCATAACGATGCAGATGTTGTTCAATAAATTCATCTAAGCACTGTATTGCGTGATCTTCTCCAATCGGCCAAAGCTCGATTTGAGCAGCTAACAGCGATGTGGGATAAAAAGGACGTAAATCAAATTGATTTTGCCACAGCGGATGCAGTTCGATAGCCGCTTGGGCTTCAATAGCGGGATAACAAGTAGGCAGACTGATGCTCAATTTTTCGTAGCAATTTTTCTTAAATGCACCGAAAACTTGATAAGGATGTCCAGATTGATTGCGAATACTGCCAACAGGAAACAGGGTGCGGTCATGGTACAGCTCAACAGAGATGTGCTGCTGTTCTAATAACTGTTGTACTTCGCGATCTCGTTTAAGTTCATTCACACCATGTTCAATATGTGCATGAACAGTGTGTATATTGAGCTGAGTACATAAGGTTAATAGCTCAGTGGCGATGTCTGACCAATAGGGAATATGCTGAATAATCAGTGGAATATTTAGTTCAGCCAATTGCTGTCGCAAAAGTTCCAGTTGGGCAAGATAGCGATGGATTTTAATAGGGGCATCATCATGCCTTGCCCATTGTTCAGGAGAAAGCGCAATAAATGCAACCGTTTGACCAGACTGTGTCGCCTGCCACAGTGCGCTATGGTCATGTCGTCTTAAATCTTGTCGAAACCAAACAAGTTGCATGTTTATTGCCTCGTTTTTGTTGGAAATATCACCAGAATTACGGGGGTATCTATTGGTAATGCAATTATCTAAAAAATCGATTTCTATAAAAAACCATATAATATCTATGGTTTAACTTAACCGATTGCGCACAATCCTGTCAGCTTAAGCGTACAAGTAACGAAGTTTTTAGACGCTATGCGCGCTTTTAAATTTTACCTAAGATTAACTTATACAGGAACAGGACGTTCCGGAACATAAAACAATAACAAAGTGTTCACCATCAGGACTGTGAAGCAAGACAGGAGTCATGCTTAAGTATCCATATAGAAAAAGCCCGACAGGATGTCGGGCTTTTTCTTTGTCTATAGATTAGCTCATTTTCTAGAATCAAAGCATATCTTTAAATGGGACTCGAGATAAAAAATTCCCTAAGCCGAGCCTTAGGGGAGGAAAGTGAAGTGAGCCGGTTGTGATTATTATGCTGATTACATGAGCTGTGACTGCATCAACAATTATGCTGATTTAGCCTGCACAACTTGCTGCTGTTGAGCTTCCAGTTCACGAACCAGTGGCAACACTTTTTCGCCAAAGTATTCCACTTCTTCAATGAAGTGGAGAAAACCTGAGAGAACCAAATCGACACCTACACTTTTGAGTTCCACAATGCGTTCGGCAATTTGTTGTGGCGTGCCAATCAGATTGGTTTTAAAGCCGTCGTTGTATTGAACCAAATCTTCAAAAGTAGATTTTGCCCAGTTACCTTCGCCTTCTTTTGTGGATGCACCTGCTTCACGAGTTGCATCACCAAAGGCATTGACCGCTTCGGTATTGGCATTATCGATAATAGCTTGAAGCACCGCTTGGGCTTCTTCCTCAGTATCTCGGGCAATAATGAAGGCATTCACCCCGATTTTGACCTGATGGTTATTGGCCTTGGCTTTTTCACGAATATCATCGATCTGCTTTTTCAACTCAGCAGGGGTATTGCCGTTGGTGAAGTACCAATCGGAAACACGTGATGCCATGTCACGTGCTGCACGTGAACTGCCACCTTGGAAGATTTCAATATGCGGTTTTTGTACCGGTTTCGGAGATAGAGTGTAGTCTTTAAATTGATAGTATTTACCATCAAAACTAAAGTTATCCTGCGTCCAAACACCTTTTAGGCTACGAATGAACTCTTCAGAGCGCGCATAGCGTTGATCATGCTCGGGCCATTCTTCACCAATCGCATCAAACTCTCCACGGAACCAACCACTTACAACATTGATTGCAATACGGCCATTGGTAAGATGATCGATGGTCGCCAATTGTTTTGCAGCCAGAGCCGGTTTCCAAGGGCCGGGTAAAATCGCTGCAATGACTTTGAGTTTTTCAGTTTTGGCCAAAATTCCATGGCTGAAACTCACCGATTCGTGTTGATTTTCTGCGTTATAACCTGCGGTAAAACGAATTTGAGTCAGCGCATAATCAAAGCCACTTTTTTCTGCAGCTTGTGCCAAACGCACGTTATAGTCATAGCTCCAATCGGTACGCTGTTCAATATTACTGACCACCAAACCACCACTCACGTTTGGTACCCAGTACGCAAATGTAATGTTTTTTTCTTGTACTGACATTTTGCAAACCCTCGGGATCGAATTGTTATGCTGTGGTGTTTAGGCCACTTGCGTTTTTGGCTTTTTACTATGCAGTCGAGCTTCAGCGGCATCCAAACTTGGAACAGCTGCAGAAGGAAGGACTTCTTCTTGCTCGATTTGTTTATTAATGCCCAAGTTTTGGTTGGCTTGTTGAGACTTGGCTTTCACCACTTCAGCACGCTGACCTTTGGCTGGAGCCCATTCCAAAATCGGCAGCGCACGTGCTACAGCTAAAGTAATGCGGTCACGGAGTAATTCACTATGAATGGTATATTCAGGGGTGAAATCACGGTCTGTTGCATAGACTCCGATTGGTAATGTTTGCGCTTGGAAGAAACTGAACAATGGACGCAATTGATGTTCAAGCACTAAAGCATGGCGTTCAGAACCACCCGAAGCTGCAAGCAAGACAGGTACATCCACCAATGCAGTTTGTTCGACAAAGTCAAAGAAGTGTTTAAACAGGCCTGTAAATGAAGCACGGTAAACTGGCGTTCCAACAATCAGTGCATCAGCAGCTTCAACGGCAGCAAGGTCATCTTGTACACGTTGTGGCAATTGGTTACGGTAAATCGCGCCACCTAATAAATTGCCAATTTCACTAAACTTAATAAAATGCACATTGATTGGAGTCGCATCACCGAGTTCATCAACAATGGCTTGCACCAAAGCTTCAGTTTTAGATGGATTGTTTAGGCCACCTGATACAGCAACAATATTCAGGGGTTTTTGTAGATTAACTTGAGACATTTTTTAAACCTAAAAGTGTGGTTTCTCGGAATGCCTTTTATTAATCCCGACGGGTGGATCACTGTAAAATAACGAAAATCAGAAAAGTTATCTGATTTTTAGATATGTTGGAAAAACCACAAGATTCGTGAAATTTCAAATTTTAAACTGTTGATATTTCAACATATAATGCTTAGATATAAGCATTTTTACTGTGTTAATAAAATTTATATGAAAATATGATTAGATTTAAAGATTTATAGAAAATGCGAAAAAAGACGCATTTTAGGTGAAAATCTACATTTTAAATGCAAAAAAATAAGTTCTTGCATATCCTTCACATAGCATGTGTGGTTAGAATAGGGTCATTGTGCACAAGATCTCTCACGTTGCTTATGAATATTTTAATCGTTGATGATCACCCGCTGTTTCGTCATGCTTTAATTCAGGCGGTTCGTTATAGTTTGCCTCAGGCGCAAATTCATGAGACTGCAGCAGTCAATGAATGCTATGAACGTCTTGAAAATGGCCCTGAGCCTGATCTTGTGTTATTGGATTTAAACTTGCCGGGTGCTTCAGGCTTTTCTGCCTTGGTGCATATTCGCGCACAATATCCATCGATTCCAATCATTGTGGTCTCTGCGCATGAAGAAGCGTCGATTATCCAACGTGCGATTGCACATGGCGCGATGGGTTATATTCCAAAATCTGCGCATCCAAGTCACATTGGTGAAGCGATTCGTCAAGTCTTAGAAGGCGAGATTTGGTTGCCACCAAATTTACCAGCTAATATGAACTTTGATCCACGTGCTGCAGATGAAACGGCATTGGCAGAACGTATTCAGTCTTTAACACCGCAACAATTCCGTGTGTTAATGATGGTGGCGGAAGGTTTGTTGAATAAGCAAATTGCCTATGAGTTGGATGTGTCTGAAGCAACCATTAAAGCGCATGTAACGGCGATTTTCCGTAAGTTGGGCGTACAAAACCGAACTCAAGCTGTATTGGCAATTAATGCATTGAATATTGAAGAAAAGAAAATCTAAGGATTTTTTCCATAAAAAAAGACCTCCATCGTGAGGTCTTTTTTTATGCTATTTAAGTACTAATGCTAGCGCATGATCATTTCGCATTTTAAATGCCGTTTGGTCTTTACATGCGGTTTAAATGCAATAGAGCAATGCAACTTAACAATGACTTAAACAGACCACTTCAACTTAAGCAATATAGTCTTGCTTAGGCGTCAGATCGGTACAGTACAAAGGGTTGAGCGCACATTGCAATTCATCAATTTGTTCATCGGTCACATAGCCGCGCGCTTTGAGATAATCCGCGACACGGTCATCACGTAAACTCAAAAAGGCAGCGTCATAAACGCCCAAATCCACAAATAGGGCTGCAGTTTCTAAACTGTTAAAACGGTCCAGATAGACATCATTGTCATACATCAGGAGGATATGGTCTTGCTTGGAGTTGGCATCGACATTTAAACGTTGTGCCAATTCAAATGGCGCTGTTTTAATAAACAGTAAATCGGATAATTCATCAAACTGTGTTTTATCCAGCTGGTTTTTGTCGGTTTTGACTTTACCGAGCCACGCTTTGAACACCAATACCGCACCGCCGCGCAGTAGCATGCTCCAAATCTGATGACGGGTGTCCAAGCCTAAGCAATTGGATTCGGCTTCTAAATTTTGCAGCAGTAGGTCTTCTTGCTCTGCCAGTCGATCGAATAAGCCAAGACCTTGGGGTTTGTAGGCATTCGGCGCAAAGACATCAAAATTCAGTTCGTCAAACACCTGCAACGCGAGAGGAACGGCACTGCGATAGAGCGTTTCTAGCGCTTCGACTTGTACATCACTTAATTTGCTGTACTTAAATAGCTGACGCCAATCGATCTCTGGCAAAATGGCATTGGCACCATACTGACGATGAAACTGTAGATTTTGATCAAAACCATGCGGCATTGTTTCTGAAATATTCACAAGATCACTCCTAATATGCGGGGGAGATCAGCTTCTCAAGTGTTGAGTTATGACGCTTCTTGAATTGGCTTGAAACTGATCAACTTCTTATGAATATTTTTAAAACGAACGGCGGCAGCTAAATATAAGACTAAAGTTTTAGTTTTTATTTTTGCTTGTAAAAATCTGATTTAAATCAAATGTATTTTTAATTGTAACTAAGTGTACAAGTGTTCACTCATGCATTCGATATCTTTTGCCATAGGCAATCAAAATTTGATATTTATGGCTAATAAATAGACGAAATATCGGGGCTATTTTGAATGATCTTGCCACTGAGACAAATTTTTTTGCCAGTTAGGTAAGTTTAAGTAAAAGTAAGGTAAACAACAGCCCATTTCATGTGAATGAAATGGGCTACTTTTCACAGAGCGATGTCCTGTAACAGCGCTACTGATTTGAAATCTTCAAACCAGATAACCATGAACGCAGTGAAGCTGGTTTCAATGGTTTTTTCAGTAAGACGATGTTTAACTCTTTTAGACGTTGCGGTAATTCAGGATCAGAATCTGCAGTAATCAGCGCCACAGGGACATTTTCCTGACGGTTATCTAAAATAAAGTCGAGACCGATCTTATTATTATTTAAGTGTTGGTCAACCAACCAAACTTGAATATTTTCTTGTTGAATTAACTCCATGGCCTGTTCAGGTTCAGTGGCCTTAAAGACTTGATAGCCCCATTTGGTCAGTAAGGTCGACATCCCTTCCAAAATGGTTTCATCATTGTCTAAGCACAGAATCTTATAGGCTTTGGTTTTCAGCGGAACGGCTTGAGTCGGTGCAGCGACCACTTTTGGCGCAGCGACTACAGGGACTTCAATCATAAAGCATGAACCATGACCAAGTTCTGAGAACACATGTACTGGGTAGTCGAGTAAGCTGGTCATGCGTTGCACGATGGCTAAACCTAAGCCCAAACCCTGTTCACCCCATGGAGAGGTATGTCCACAGCGTTCGAACTCTTGGAACAACTTAATGCGCTGTTCTTCCGCGATCCCAGGACCTGTATCCCAAACGCCAATACGAATATGCCCCGGACGTGCTGAACGTAGCACACCCACCACAACACGACCACGCGCCGTATAGCGTAGGGCATTGCTGACGAAGTTTTGAATAATACGACGAATCCACTGTGGGTCGGTGTCAATCCAGAACTGAGCATCGTGTACGGTCAGTTTGATATTACGCTGTGCTGCAATCGATTTAAATTGCAGTTCAAGATCGCTGAGTAAGTCATGTAGCGGATAAGGCTGACGTTTCGGTTGAATGGTTCCACCTTCGAGTCGTGCAATGTCCAAGAGGGCAGAGAGCATACTTTCCGCACCATGCAGCGCACGATCAAGTTGCTGAAGCGTTTTACGATCATCGTCATTTTGTACGCTTTGCTCGAGGGCGGTACTAAACAAACGCGCAGCATGCATCGGTTGCAATAAGTCATGGCTTGCAGCAGCAATAAAGCGGCTTTTCGACATATTGGCTTTATCGGCTTGCTCACGTGCCAGTTGTTGTTCTGACAGGGCATCTGCCAACTGTTGGGTACGATCTTGCACACGGCCTTCAAGCAAGGCTTCATTTTCACGGAAAGCGGTAATATCGGCAAAGGTCGTCACGAAACCGCCGCCTTCGATCGGATTACCACGCATCTGAATTACACGGCCATCTTTACGAATCCGTTCAAATTCGTGTGCGCTGCCGACTTGCATCCAATGCATGCGTTTACGCACATGTTCCTCGACTGAACCGGGACCACATTCGCCGCGTTCAGCGTTATAACGAATCAAGTCTGAAATTGGGCAACCGACGTAGACAATGTCTTTTGGATAATCAAACAGTTTGAGGTATTGATTGTTCCATGCCACTAAACACATATTTTCATCAACCACGGACACACCTTGAGTCATATGGTCGATCATGGTCATGATCAGGTTTTGGTTAAAGCGCTGCCACTGTGAGGCTTGGTCAAGAATATTGGCGACCTGACCGAGTGCTAAACCATTATTAACCATGGCTGTGGTGAGTAAGGTACGGGCAGATGCCGCACCGATGGTGCCTGCAAGATACTGTTCGGTAAAACGCCACCACATGCCGTTGGCGCTGCTATTTTCATTTAAAACGACATTGTTTTGTGCGCAGAACTGGTTGAAGGCACGCATGGTTGGACCTTCACCGGTAATACGTTTTGCCAAGGTAATCAAATCACCTACTTTTAGACGCGCCACATCATGGTGAATATAGCTGATGTCGTTTGATGTACTTTGAGCAGGGAGCGGCTTGGTTTCATAATAAAAGAAACTTTCGGCCTGAATTTGCTCGGCAACACTTGGACGGAAGACGCGGGAAATCCAAATATAGAGGGTGATATTTAAACCGAGTGCCCAAACTACGCCATGGGTAAGTGGATCGAAAGATTCAAACCCTAACAGTGCTTCAGGACGTAACCAACTCAAGCCTAGCGGACCCTGACTTAAAAGATTTTCGGTAAATGTTTTAAATTGTTCAGGCAGGCTACGCAATACGGTTGGTAATAACAGGGTATAAGCCCACATGCCGAAACCGACCAAAAGACCTGCATATACGCCTTGCTTACTTCCGCCACGCCAATACAAACCACCAATTAATGCCGGTGCAAACTGAGCCACAGCACTGAAGGCCAATAGGCCAAATACCGATAATTGGTCAATGTCATTGAAGAAATGGAAGAACAAGAAGCCCAATAACATGACAGCTAAAATACACACACGACGTGTGAATTTCAGTACGAGTGGTAGGCGTTTGTCATGACGTGACAATAAGCGTGTACGCCACAGTGCAGGCATGATCAAGTCATTACTGAGCATAATCGACAAGGCCACTGACGACACCAACAGCATACCTGTCGAAGCTGAAAAACCACCGAGAAAGGCAAGTAAAGTCAACCAGTCTTGGTTATAACTTAAAGGCAGTGAGAGCACAGCAACATCGGGGATTGCCAAGTAGGCAGGTGCTGCATGCAGCGCCCAACTGGCAATCGGGATGATCGCGATAATGGTTAAAATCAGATAAATGGCAAACCAACGACGAGCACCACGAATATGCTTTTCATCTCGCAGTTCAACCACCGCGACATGGAACTGACGTGGTAGACAAATAATCGCTAAAGCAGCCAATAATGTTTGAATCCAAAAGCTTTCTGGCACACCTTTGAGCTGGACATCTTTAAATGTACTGCTAATGTCATGGCTGATTTGCGCCATGTTTTCAGGTGATTCAAAAACAAAGAAAAATGCGACTGCAAGTAGTGCAAACAGCTTGACGAAAGACTCAAATGCCACAGCCAACATTAAGCCGCCGTGCTGTTCAGTATTGGCAATCTGTCGTGTCCCAAACATCATCGCCAAAATCGCCAATACACCGGTCAAAAACAGCACACTATTGGTGGTACCTGTCAGACCAGCGGTCGGTTCTAAAATGACTGTTGCACTTAAGGCAATCGCACGTAGCTGCAAGGCTAAATAGGGAATAATGGCAATTACGGCAAGGATCGTGACCAGTGATGCTAAGGGGCCACTTTTACCATATCGTGCTGCTACAAAGTCGGCAATCGATGAAATGGCATGATGCTGACGGACACGCCCTAAACGTCGCCAAATATCATAGCCGAGCGCAACAAATAGCAGCGGTCCCAGATAAATTGGCAGGAAAATAATGCCCTCACGAACGGCGGCACCTGTTGCGCCATAAAATGTCCAAGATGAACAGTAAACCCCTAAAGTTAGGCTAAAGAGAAGCATTCTGCCGCGAGTACTGAGCCTGCTGGCATGCTTTTCACCAAAGAATGCACATACAAAGAGTAATGCGATGTAAAGGGCCAATACCCCGACGATAAGCCAACTATTCATAAAGCCTGCAGCATATTAATTCTCGCTTAATGATAACGCATCCATAGGCTTAGGGAGGTTATTGCTCAAAATTTAACGACCAAAGTCTAAATTACAAGAGATAAGGAACATTGGTAAGTTTAGCTTCGAAATAATTCGAATTAGAAAATTACGCGCCAAGGTTCGGCGTAAGGAGAATATTATGGATGAGAGACAGGTAGAACAAATTCTACAGAATCCAAAATTTAAGGAAATGGTCAGCCGTAAAAGTAAGTTGAGCTGGACTTTGACGATCATCATGTTGGTGGTATATGTCGGCTTTATGCTCCTTGTGGGCTATAACAAAGAGTTCTTGATGCAATCCGTGAGTGGTGGTGTGACCACGATTGGTATGCCATTAGGTCTAAGCATTATCGTATTGTCATTCTTACTGTGTGGTGTTTATTCGTATATTGCAAACAACAAGTTGGATGCATTAAACGCAGAAGCAATGCGTGAAGTAGAAGCAATTACTCAAAAAAAAGGACCGCACTAAGATGAAATGGAATTCATTGAAAGCAACAGTATTAGCGGCTCCAGCTCTACTCATGTCGAGCATGGCAATGGCTGGACCAGATTTAGGTGAAGCACAGCAACAAGCAACCAACTGGCATGCGATTATCATGTTCGCAATTTTTGTTGGCTTGACTTTGTTTATTACCAAATGGGCAGCGAAGCAAACCACCAACACAGCTGACTTCTATACAGCGGGTGGTGGTATTTCGGGTTTCCAAAATGGTTTAGCGATTGCCGGTGACTATATGTCAGCAGCATCGTTCCTCGGTATTTCCGCAATGGTATTCAGTTCAGGCTTTGACGGCTTGCTGTATTCATTGGGCTTTATGGTGGGTTGGCCAATCGTATTGTTCTTGGTGGCTGAGCGTCTGCGTAACTTAGGTAAGTTCAACTTATCTGACGTGGTGTCATTCCGTCTAGCTGAGAAACCTGTCCGTACCCTTGCAGCAGTAAGCTCGCTTGTGGTTGTAGCGTTCTACCTGATTGCACAGATGGTGGGTGCAGGTCAGTTGATTAAACTGCTATTCGGTTTGAACTACAACATTGCGGTTGTGATCGTTGGTCTACTGATGATGGCTTATGTAATCTTCGGTGGTATGTTGGCAACAACTTGGGTACAGATCATTAAAGCAGTGATGCTACTTTCTGGCGCAAGCTTCATGGCGTTCATGGTCATGAAAGGCGTGGGCTTCAGCTTCTCTGAAATGTTCACTCAATCGATCCAAGTTTTCTCTAAAGTACATGACGTATCTTTAGCTGAAGCTGCAAACATTATGGGGCCGGGTAAATTGGCTGCAAACCCAATTGATGCGATCTCTCTAGGTCTTGCATTGATGTTCGGTACAGCAGGTCTTCCACACATCTTAATGCGTTTCTTCACAGTAAAAGATGCCAAAGAAGCACGTAAATCAGTAGTTGTTGCTACAGGTTTTATTGGTTACTTCTACCTATTAACTTTCATCATCGGTTTTGGTGCGATCCTTTATGTATCGAACAACCCACAATTTCTTGATGTAGCGAAAATGGCGGTAACTGGCAAGTTAGAACTTGTTGGTGGTAACAACATGGCAGCGGTTCACTTGTCTGATGCATTGGGCGGTGACTTGTTCATGGGCTTCATTTCAGCGGTAGCATTCGCAACCATTCTTGCAGTAGTTGCAGGTCTAACGTTGTCTGGTGCTTCAGCAATTTCACATGACTTGTATGCAAACGTATTCAAGAAAGGTCAAACTACACCTGAATCTGAACTTCGTATGTCTAAAATCGCGACTTTAGGTCTTGCGATCTTCGCAATGATTTTAGGTATCTTGTTCGAGAAACAAAACGTTGCATTCATGGTCGGTCTTGCATTCTCTGTAGCTGCATGTGCAAACTTCCCAGTGCTTGTATTGTCGATGTTCTGGAAAGGATTAACGACGCGTGGTGCAGTGATTGGTGGTGTGGTTGGTCTAGCAACTGCTGTGATTCTAATTGTATTGTCTAAAGCAGTTTGGGTAGATACATTCGCAATCTCTGAAACACCAATTAACCCATTCAATGGTCCTGCTATCTTTGCAATGCCATTGGCATTCATCTGCTGCTGGTTGTTCTCTGTGACTGATAATTCAGCACAAGCACAAGCTGAGCGTAAAGCATTCGATGCACAGTATGTACGTTCACAAACTGGTATTGGTATCTCTGGTGCTTCAGATCACTAATCTGAATCGCCTAAAAAGCCCCCTAATAAGGGGCTTTTTTTATATTTAGTGAATGATATGACGTAGAGGTTTGTAGACAAATCTCTGTCCTATTTGCGTGTATAATTTTCTCCATTGATCGACATTTTCCAATGGCCTTGATCATCTTGATAAGGCGAGCGCTGAATGGTGAATTGTTGAGAGAAATTATCCTGACCGATGCTAAAGCTCTGATCACCAAAACTGCTCAAATGGGCTTTTATTCGCGACTGTTCAGCACCAATGAAGGTTTGGTTGGCAATACTTTTTTCAGTATGTGCTTGATGATGATACGTCACTTCGCCCGACGATTTGATCACTAATTCACTGTGGTTGTTTTGCCAAGTCCCCACATAATTTTCATGGCCTTTGAGGAGCGGACTGTTTTGTGTACAGGCAGAGAGCATGAGCAGACAGAGGGGTGCAAATACGAGATGTTTTTTCATAATGAAATCTACCACGTAGGAGATTCCTTTGAATATGTGCCTGAAAACTGAAACTTACAGTAGGTTTTTTGAACCTCTTTGGTAATAAGAAACCCAGCTAGAACAGTGCTCATATGGATGCTTTTTTAGATTAAGATCAACAAATTTTTGCATTAAAAAAAACTCACTTCGTGCTAATTTAAAATCAATCAGTTGATGATGCTTCAGATCGATCATTTCAGCGCATGAAAAAAATATAGAGATTGAAAATAATGCAAGGTTTTGTAGATTTTTGGAAAAGCTTTAGACTTTTACCCTCAGCATGGCTGTTACTGGTGCAGTTTCTGATCTTGGTTTTAACCGCGATTACCCGAGAAAGTCTGTCTTTTCGTGCGCTAATTTGGGTACTTGGGGTGTCGGTACTATTGATCATTGCCAAAGTGATTCGCCAAACTCCAATGTTTACGATTCTAGGACTGAGTTTTGTTGGCTGCGCCGTATTGTTTTCTACTTTGATTATGCTCGGTGTAAATCATCCCAATATTCAAATTATTGCGCATGGTTTTGAAGCATGCGCATATTTTAGTGCAGCCTATGGCTTATTACGCTATATGTTTGCCGATCGTTATTTAACCAAAGATGAACTTTTTGCAGCAGGGGCAGTATTTACCCTCATCGCATGGGGTTTTGCTTTTCTCTATAGTATTTGTCAGCTGATTTATCCGGATAGTTTTGTAAATCCTGCAGAGCCGGGTATGCAGTCGTGGTTAGATTTATTATTTTTAAGTTTTAGTTTGCAGTCTGCCACGGGCTTGTCGGATCTCATGCCAGTGAGCGCGCCTGCACGGGTGTTGGCGATGCTTCAAATGTTCTGTGGGGTGATGTATTTGGCTCTCATCGTTTCACGTTTAATAGCATTGCAATATATTGCCCATTTACCGGAACGCCATGAGCCTAAAGACAAATAATGGCAGAATAAAAAAGGACGCAAATGCGTCCTTTTTGGTATTCAGTATCTAATATGAATTAGAAACGGAATTTAGCATTTACGCCAACAGTTTGAGTGTCAAGCGCAACTTCTTCAGCATTAGCATTTACATAGCTAGCACCAACTGCAACAGCAGGAGTGATGAAGTAGTTTACGTTCGCCCCCCAAGCTGAGTCTGGAGTACCAGCAAAGCTAGATTCAGCGTAAGAAGCACCAACGCTTAATTTAGGAGTTACGAAAAGATCAGTTTTGAATTGGTAAGCAGTGTCATCACCGTAGATGATGCCTGATTCGAAACCAATTGCCATGTTAGTGTCGTCGATTGCGCCAACATATTTAGCACGTGCAGTGATAGCGTCTTGGTCTTGGCCAATAGTTGTAGCTTCAGCAACAGCTTTAGCAACACCATTACCCATAACGTTGAATGCGTCAACAGCAGCTTGGTCAGCAACGCTAGTGTAACCAACAGCAACTAAGAAGTTTTGAGTTGGAAGCGCACCAACTTCTAATGCATAACGGTCGCCGTTGTCATCAGTGTTGTTTGCATTTTTGCTGTCAAGGATAGTGTGGCTGTAAGAAGCACTAGCGTATACAGGAACAACTTTAGTTGGAACATAAGCTTCAGCTTTAGCACCGAAGTTATGAGCAATTACGTCAGTACCTTTTGAACCAACTTCACCGTAGTTGTAAGCAACAGATACGTTAGAAGCTTGGTTTAAGAATGCAGCTTCTGCTAAAGGACCTTTTGTAGAGTCAACATTTTTGAAGTAGTAAGTACCTTGAACACCACCAATGAAATCTTTGTCATTTGCAGTTGTGTCGATGTATTCTGCTTGGCCTTGAACTTCAAATTGGTAAGCTTGAGCACCGGTCATGGCTAATAATAAAGCAGTGGCTAAACCGAGTTTTTTCATGATTTTCTACCAGTTGTTACAAATGGATTAAACATTGAGCATTGTATTGTAACAATATATTAAGTCAATGATCCTAAAGGTTATTATTCAGTCTCTGACTCAGATCTTTATTTCATAATAAGAAATTCAGTTTTTACTCTAACTAATAAGTCACTGAAAAAAAATCATTGAGAACAATTAAGTAAGTTTTATTAAATTCTTAATTAAAAAAATACACTTGAAAAAATACACAACTTTTCAATCTAAAATAACAATTATTATTGTTATTTTAATTCAAAATAACATTTATTGTAGTGGGTAAATTCTAACGCTTTTCACGCATTTGAGGTAATAAATCGGGACTTTGACTGCTGAATTGTTGGGCTAAAACCACTTATTTGTATATTAAATAGACATTTTTGTTTTAAGTTTGAGGGATATGTCACTTAAATATGTGTCTTTGTGATATTTTTAATATCCTAGTGAAATACTTGGCTTTACATCAGGTTTTATTTGATTCATAATTTGCCAATCGAGTCGTCACACGGTTTAAAAGTGTGACTTTGACCCTGATTCTCCATTATTGTTTTTTATTCGCCCAGCTTTCCCCAAGGTTGGGCTTTTTTTTATTCAAAAATGCAACTTTATATTAAAGATAAAATATAGAGCAAATATCTCGTAGAAATAAATGCACTTTTATGGTGCGTTAATAATTCTATTTATCTTTCAATTAAAGTGATATAGACAAAAAAAATCCTGATTTTCAAGGAAAATCAGGATTTTTTAGCCAAAATTTTCGGGAAACTAAAATATTCTGCTGAGGAAGAAATCTAGTGTGCCCTAATACGGTGCATTCTGCACCAATTTATTGCAATTGTAAATATTTATTTAAACAAGTTAATAAAAAATATTTCGTTTTAAATATGCTGCTGTTTTTTAGCAAATTATCTCGTTCTAAAGTGATAAAAATGTGACAGATTAAGCACATTTATATAGAATTTAGAGCTATAAATGTTCACTTTACAAATTAATAAATTATTGGTCATTAATTTAAATATTCCCGCGTTTAGTTGAGAAGTGGGTTGGGGTATGCAACAAGTGTGGGGCATAAAATAGATGGAAACATTACGAACAGAGCATATTAGTAAGCGCTTGCAACTTGCGATGCTAGTAATCGTCTTGTCTATCGTATTTATCAGTGTTCCATTGATTGTGAGCAGCAATCAACATTACCTCAAAAGTGCCGAAGCGCTGAAAGAAATTCAGATGCTGAAAATGGTGGCAGATTTAACCAACCAAATTTCCCGTGAACGTGCGCCAGCTAACAGTGCAATGTCGAGTCAAGGTGAACAGCGCGAGCAAAAAATTATTGAGTTGGCTGAATATCGTCAAGGCGTTGATCGGCAATATCAAGATACACTGAAAGTTTTAAAAGAAACGGGCTTTGCACCGATCGCCCAGCAGTTAGAGTCCAATTTATATCCATATTTGTTGCAGGGTCGCAAAACGGTCGATCAATATATTGCGCTGCCGACACAACAACGTGAAGCTAAAAAATTGGATCATGCCATTTTGGCGATGTTCCAAGCTTGGGATCAAAGCTATATTGCCATGCAGAAATTGGTCAATCATTCTCATGGTAAAGATACTCGTGTATCGAATTATTACACGCTGATTTTATTACTGGCAGAATTACGTGATCAGGCGGGAAGAGTCGCATCAAATATTATGGCTGCGGTATCATTTCAACAGGAAATTCCAGAGCAAAATTTAGCGCGGAGTTTACAAACCCAGCGTCAAACACGCTATCTATGGGAATTGATCAATGTCGTGCAGTCTGAACATGACAAAACTCCTGAGTTTAAACAGTTACATCATGTGGTAAGGACGGAATTTTTAGATAAAGGTTTGCCAATTATTGATGGTTTGGCTCAAAAAAGTCTTCAACATCAGCGTTATCACATGGATGGCACCCAGCTCACTGATGCAATGGTCAATAAATTTGTCACAGTGGTGGAATTGCAAAGTTATATTTTAGATTACAGTCTCAAAGTAGCTGCGGATGAACAACGTGAAGCGCGAAATAAATTGATTTTCACGCTTTTTGTCTCGCTCGTGTCATTACTGACTGCATTATTAACGATGTTCTATGCCAAGAAATGGGTGTTTGAACCTTTAATTCGTGCTCGTAATCAGTTATTTAAACTGGCTCGGCACCGACAAATGGATCAAGGCGTGATTGAACCTGCCAAAGTAGGTTATCTCAGTTTATTTGATGCCATTCAGCATATTGAAAACATGTTGGAACAGCGTGATGCCTTTGAATTTCAGCTTAAACATATTGCCAATACTGACTCACTCACCAATGTCGCCAATCGTTTTGCCTTAGATGAATATATTAAATTTCGCGACAGCCAAAATTCAGGCTTTTTACATACAGCACTGATCGTGATTGATATTGATCACTTTAAACAGGTGAATGACCGCTATGGGCATATTGTCGGCGATTTGGTGATTCAACATGTTGCCAATCAATTACGAAAACATATTCGTTCATCCGACTTGGTGGTGCGATATGGTGGAGATGAGTTTTTAGTCCTGATCGAGGGGATTAATATGCTCAAAGCCCAACACATTGCCGAAACTATACGGCACGATATTCAGAATGTGAATTTTAATTTGGCAGAGGACGAAGCCGATCTCATTGTGACGGTGAGTATTGGTGTGGCAGTGGGGGCCGAAAACTGGATCGATTTATTAGAGCGAGCAGACCAAGCATTATTTAAAGCCAAAGCTGCGGGGCGTGATCGTGTTTCAGTCTAAACGCAGCTTGGCAGATTCATAAAGTTAGCCAGACAAATGAATTAATCTTCATCTTTATATAATTTATTGCAGGCTTGTTGGTTCATTTGACTACCATCTACATTCCAACACTGGGCTTGGGTAATTTTGCCTAAATCGTACTGAAGCACCGCTTCAGGTTGCCCATTGTCATACCAAATTTTATAACTGTTATGACGAACGCCATTACGATAATAACCTTGGCGTTCTAGTTTGCCGTTTTCAAACCACATTTTCAGCTCGCCAATCAATTTATTGTTTTGAAAATTGGCATAGGTCCACGGTTTACCATCGCTATACCAGCGTTGGCGCAGGCCATTTTCGAGACCATTTTTATAATTTTGAGAAAAAGCCAGTTGCCCATTTGGATGCCAAATTTTGTAATCCCCCTGAGATTCACCATTGATGATGCTACTTTCTTGCTCTTTTATCCCATTGGCAAACCAAAACTCAAGTTTGCCCTCGTACTCCCCATTTTTATAAGCAATGCGGCTACGGGGTTTGCCGTTGGGGAAGAAACTTTCAAATACGCCTGAGCCTTGAATACCATCTGGAAAGTGAATTAGATGTTCACATTCACCATTTTTAATTTTGCTGTTGCTCAGAAAGATGGTGGTTAGGGCATTGCCATTGGCATAGACATATTGATTTTCATAGATCCCTTTGTGTGAAGTCGGGGTGCTGAGGGCTTTACACTGCGGCTTATCTTTCCATGGGCTAAGATCGGGGTCTTCTTGTGAGACAAACAGCACCATGTATTCGTTTAGATAGCCATCGGCAAAGCTATATATTGGACATAATAAGAGACTGAAACTTAAGATAAATTTATTCATTGTTAGTATGCTTTTATATTTTAAAAAGTTAAAAATTATTCGTTGTTGAGTTCACGATAGGCGTCATCATAAGGATGTTTTGTTTAAAAATAAATAGTCGATATGCTAAGTTTGCAACAGATACAAGACTGTTGAAAAGTACACAATTCAGGTTTGAACTTCATCTTATACTGTGAACTTTAAACGCCATAAAAATAGTGCAATGAAAAAAATATATCTATCGTTGATGACTGTCCTGAGTTTGTCAGCATGTACAACAAATGAAGGCATGTTGGATTCATCTCAACACTTAAAACAAACGGCTCAAGCCAATTTAGTAAATTCACGGGTGAGAGAGATTCCGTCTTTATTTAATCAAGCACAAACACAGGCAGTATTTGTCACATTTGATGGTCCGCGTTTAAGTCATTATGGCAATGACTTACAGCGCGCCCACACTGAATACATTCCTGCATCTACCTTTAAAATGTTAAATGCTTTAATTGGTTTGCAGCATCAGAAGGCGACAGCCAATGAAGTTTTTAAATGGAAAGGTGAAAAACGTGCTTTCCCCTCATGGGAAAAAGACCTGACTTTGGGTGAAGCGATGCAAGCATCTGCAGTTCCTGTATATCAGGAACTGGCAAGGCGAATAGGTTTGGCGTTAATGCAACAAGAAGTCAAACGGGTCGGTTTTGGCAATGCCAATATTGGCAAACAGGTGGATAATTTTTGGTTGGTTGGGCCGTTAAAGATTACGCCTGAACAAGAAGTCAAATTTGCGTATCAGCTTGCGACACAAACCTTGCCTTTTGATGTTGCTATACAGAAGCAAGTCAAAGACATGCTTTATATTGAAAGCCGTGGAGATGCGAAGTTATATGCCAAGAGTGGTTGGGGTATGGATGTAGAGCCGCAAGTTGGGTGGTATACCGGTTGGGTAGATGATGGTCATGGCAAGATTACAGCGTTTAGTTTGAATATGCAGATGGCAGCAGGGGATGATGTGGCAGAGCGTAAGCAGTTAACTTTGGATGTGTTGGATAAGTTGGGTGTGTTTCATTATTTACGTTAATTTTTTGAATTTTGAATTTTGAATTTTGAATTTTGAATTTTGAATTTTAATTTTAATTTTAATTTTAATTTTAATTTTGAGTTGGCACGTCCTCGCTTTGCATTAGGTTTTAGCTTCCATTGCGTAGGATTTATCTTACTTTTGAAAGCACAAAAGTAAGCAAAATGCTTTTGTTTGACTGAGGGCACATCCGTGCTGCCCCAGTCAAACAGGCGACATCCATGTCGCCGTCATGTGATTGATTTTCAGTTTTGATCTTTGGTTTTATCAATTAAATAGTTAATAAAGTTTGTGCATGCAACGAGCATAAATTTAGCTTCACTGTAGGTAACGGTGGATTCATTTGGTGAACCGTGTCTTACACCATCTTCATCACATGTATATGCATACAATTTGTCTAGACTAGCTAATAAATTTTGGTGCAATTTATACTTATTTTTAAGTTGTGGAATCGCTTTTCCTAAAGTAATAGATTCATGATTCAATAATTTCATCGCTAAACCTTCAACCCCGCTTATTGATTCTTGCATGGATTTGGCATAGTTAGGACTTTGGCGATCTGACATTAATTCTAAAGCACGTTTTAAATGTTGTTGGACACCTGAATATAGACTTGTATTTTCTAGAGCTTCTTCTATGGATTGTATTTCTTGTTCGGAGGTAATTTCTGTAACCTGATTATCTATAATTCGATAAGCTGAATTTTCTTCTTCTAAAATGATATTTAACTCAAGAAGAAAGGATGATTTAAGTTTATAGATGTTTGGGTAAATTTTTATAATTTCTTCAACTAGATCATATATTTCATACCATTTTGAGTTGTTGAAAATTATTCTGATCTGTTTGGTTGCATCAAATGATGAAGAGGGAAGTGTGTCTATCGGTTTTTTTAAAAAGTTTTGCCAAAGTAATTTAGTTTGAGGTTCGTAATAGATTTTATATGTATACGAAGACTGATACATATCAAAAAAATGATTATATAAACATGACCATAATCTATTTTTTAAGTCATCATCTATACTTTCTTTTTGAATAATTTCACGTACAGGCTTATATCCATATCTTTCTGAAAACCGCATTATTTCCCCCAAAAATTTTAATCTTATATTTTATTTTTAATCTCCCCTAATCCCTCTTTTTCAAAGAGGGGAATAGCATTTTGCTGGTAATGGAAACTCCCCCTCCTTTTTAAAGGAGGGTTGGGGAGGATTAAGTAAAATAAATCGCGTTATTTCAACATCGGCTTCAAGAACTTCGCTGTATGCGATACTTTATTCTTAGCCACCTGCTCAGGTGTACCTTCAGCAATAATCATACCACCACCCGCACCACCTTCAGGACCTAAATCCACAATCCAATCGGCAGTTTTAATCACATCCAAGTTATGCTCAATCACCACAATGGTATTGCCCTTATTACGTAGTTCATGCAGGATGTCGAGCAATTTGGCAATATCATGGAAGTGTAGACCAGTTGTTGGTTCATCAAGCACATACAAGGTTTTGCCTGTATCGCGCTTCGCCAACTCACGTGCCAATTTCACACGCTGCGCTTCACCACCAGAAAGTGTGGTTGCAGATTGACCTAAACGGATATAACCCAAGCCAACTTGGTTCAAGGTTTCCAAACGACGGTGAATCACAGGAATAGCGTCAAAGAAATGCATTGCATCTTCAACAGTCATTTCTAACACATCTGAAATGTTACGACCTTTATAGCCAACTTCTAAAGTTTCACGGTTATAGCGCTTACCATGGCAGGCATCACAAGGTACATACATATCAGGTAAGAAGTGCATTGCGACCTTAATCATACCGTCGCCTTCGCAGGCTTCACAGCGACCACCTTTCACGTTAAATGAGAAACGACCTGCCGCATAGCCACGTGCTTTGGCTTCAGGGGTTTGCGCAAACAGTTCACGAATAGGGGTGAACAAACCAGTGTAAGTTGCGGGGTTTGAACGTGGTGTACGACCAATTGGGCTTTGGTCAATATCCACGACTTTATCGAGGAACTGTAAGCCATCAATCGAATCAAATTTCTCAGCCGTTAATGTGGTTGCACCATTCAATTGAGTCGCTGCAAGCGGTAACAAAGTACGGTTAATCAGCGTCGATTTACCTGAACCTGATACACCTGTCACACAGGTCATCACACCTAAAGGAATAGTCAAATCGACATTTTTCAGGTTATGACCCGCAGCGCCCATTAACTTAATTTGCTCTTCAGGTTTTGGCGGTTGTGTGCGTGTTTTCGGCACATCAATACTGAGCTTTCCTGATAGATATTGACCAGTTAATGAATCTGGATTTGCCAAAATTTCATCATACGTCCCTTCGGCAATCACATGACCGCCATGCACACCTGCACCCGGCCCAATATCAATAATATGATCCGCAGCACGGATCGCATCTTCATCATGTTCTACAACTAATACGGTATTACCTAAGTCACGCAAACGTACTAGGGTTTCCAATAGGCGGTCATTATCACGCTGATGCAAACCAATAGAGGGTTCATCCAGCACGTACATTACGCCCATCAGGCCCGCGCCAATTTGCGAAGCCAAACGAATACGCTGAGCTTCACCACCCGACAGTGTTTCTGCCGAACGCGATAAACTTAAATAGTTCAAACCGACAGAGACTAGGAAGTGCAAACGTTCACGAATCTCTTTGAAAATCTTGTCAGCAATTTCGCCTTTGGCACCGCTTAAGTTGAGGTCTTGATAATAGCTTTCAGCATCGCCAATCGACATCTTGGTGATTTGCGCGATGGTTTTATCTTTAACTCGGACATGGCGTGAAATTTCATTGAGACGTGAGCCACCGCAAGCATCACATGCAGCATTGGATAAATACTGTGCTAAATCCTCACGCACGTAGTTTGATTCGGTTTCACGGTAACGACGCTCTAGGTGCGGTAAAATCCCTTCAAAGGCTTGCACACGTTTGTGCGAACGACCACGCTCATCAATATAGCTGAGGTCAACTTTTTCCTTGCCTGTACCATAAAGGAATTTCTTTTTGGTGTCGGCATCGAGTTCATTCCACGGTGTGTCTAAAGAATAACCAAAATGATCGGCAACTTTTTGGATCATGCTATAGTAATACGGACGTTGACGGTCCCAACCGCGAATCGCCCCTTGGCTAATCGAAACTTCATTATTAGGAATCAATTTGTCAGCACTAAAATGGCTGCGTGTGCCTAAACCATCACAAACAGGGCAGGCACCGAATGGATTGTTGAAGGAAAATAGACGCGGTTCGAGTTCACCTACGGCACGTTCACATTCAGGGCAGGAGTGTTTCGCAGAGAAGACACGGTCTTCTTGTTCGCCTTTCATCCACGACAAAATGGCAATATCACCGCCCATGCGTAAAGCCGTTTCAAAACTTTCTGCAATCCGGTTGCCAAGATCATCACGTACTTTAAAACGGTCGACCACCACTTCAATGGTGTGCTTTTTCTTTTTGTCTAATTCGGGTGGTGTGTCGATATCAATAACTTCACCATCGACACGGGCACGGACAAAACCCTGACCTTGTAATTGTTCAAATAAGTTGGTGTATTCACCCTTACGGTCACGGACCACAGGGGCAAGCAACATAAGCGCCGTGCCTTCTTCTAGACCTTTGACGGTATCGACCATTTCAGACACAGTCTGAGCCACCATCGGGAGGTCATGTTCAGGACAATACGGCGTGCCGACACGGGCATAGAGTAGACGTAAATAGTCGTAAATTTCGGTGATTGTTCCCACTGTTGAGCGTGGGTTGTGGCTCGTTGATTTTTGTTCGATGGCAATCGCAGGACTCAAGCCTTCAATCGAGTCAACTTCGGGCTTTTCCATTTGCGAAAGGAATTGGCGTGCATAGGCAGATAAGGACTCAACATAGCGACGTTGACCTTCAGCATACAAGGTATCAAAAGCCAAAGAGGACTTCCCTGAACCAGAAAGACCCGTAATGACCACAAACTTGTCGCGTGGAATATCGAGTGACACATTTTTTAAGTTATGGGTACGTGCGCCTCGAATACGGATATGGCTTTGGCTCATGCAAGGGGTCCTAAAATATTCATCGAAAAACCTATATATGATAGCGCATGAAAAATGTTCAAGTGTAATTTAAACCTAGATTTATGCGTGACTTTGTGAGAAAAATGGCCGAATCAAAATATAGCTGTCTGTGCCGATGCCCTAAAACATCTGCAAATCAGCAATCTAGGACTTTTAACATGAAATGGCAAATTCATCTCAATCCAACATTAGGTGTGATGGGTTTATTGATGTGTAGTGTGTTTTTGAGTGCATGTACCCCGAACCACACACCGAAAGCGCAAAAATATGACAGCTTAGAACAAGCAACTTTGGCGCTGAATACCGAAAGTGAAAAAATTGATCTGTATATTGCGAAATTAGGTCAAGCCAAAACAGAAGCTGAAAAAAAGCAGCTGGCCTGCGAAAAAATTCCTCAACAGTTTGATTTGGTTTTGGCAATTGTTGAAAACAATCAACATTTGATGAGTGCTGAAGATTTAAAAGTTCAAGCGCAGTTTAAGCAAATGGCTGAGCAACAAAAAGCGCGCTTTACATCTAGCCTATGGTGTAAAGGTGCATAAAGATAAAAGCGCTATGACTTTTTTGAGTTCATCGTTTAAATCTCCTGTGTCATGTGCATAACAATCCATTGGAAAATCTCAGGACTATCGCAGGAAAGGCGTAAAATGCAGTTTTCTCGAAACTATAGAATGCCATGTTGTCCTTATTTCTCAAAAGCTTAATGGGTGCCTTTGTTGTGGTATTAATTGCTTTGCTGTCTAAAAGTAAGGCGTTTTATATTGCAGGTTTGGTTCCATTGTTTCCGACTTTTGCGTTGATTGCCCATGTGATCGTGGCAAATGATCAGGGTGCAGCCGCATTACAAAAAACAGCACTGTTTGGACTCTGGTCTCTCATCCCCTATTTCATTTATTTATTGATGGTGTACCTGCTCGCAACACGTATGAGTTTAACGGCATGTTTGAGTGTAGCAACGTTGAGTTGGGTGCTTGCTGCGGCTGTTTTGATTTATGCATGGCAGAGTTTTCAGTAAGCAGCAAAGCCAATATCGGTACTGATTCAGATTATTTATAAAACTATAGATTTGGCTAAAATTATGATGAATTTCCAATCGTTAAATGTGTGATTTTAAATGTAAGTGTTTGAATATTTAATTATAATTCTGACAGAACAGCAAATAATCATGATAAGAGCAAATAATGTTAAAACAATTTTGGGTGATCATCTGCCTCATGTTTTCAAGCCAAATCCTGTGGGCTGAAGACAGTCAAATCCTCGCGTTTGAACAGTTTATTGACCCGGTAGCCGAGCAGCGTTATAGCGTGAGCGTGCCTGCGGTCGGGCAAAATGAACAGCTATGGTCTGTGGTCTATATGGTACTGCAAACCAACCAAGTCCCTGACAATACTGTTCTGGCCTTTAAAGTCGTTCCGCAAGGTTTATTGTTGAAAAATAATCCTGCACAAAAAATACAAGAGTATGCTTTTGATGGTGTACAGTTGGCACAGAAAAAAGACTATGTACTGTCCCAATTCTCAGATTTGAGTGAACAACTGGAAGATCAAACTGGCAAGAAAGTGCAGGATGCATCACTCTTTGATACCAGTCGTGCCCATGTATATGCCCGCGTAGAAGATTGGGTACCTGACTATAATGCACAAGCTACCCAACTGAATATTGAACTGGGTAAACTCAATGAAATGCAGGTGAAAGGGCTGTATTTCATTTTAGGTAAAGGTGAGAAACCTAAGGATTTATTGGCTATTGCTCAACTAGATCCGATGATCAAATCACAATTTCATTCAGAAGAGATGCAGGAACGCAAAGCAGCACGCAGTGAGTTGCGTGAAGCACGTTTTGCGATTTTTTTGGTGATTATCGCGATGGGGATTTTTCTCGGATGGTATCGTTTTAAACGCTAATGCCTAAAATGATCGTGCAAGGTCATTCTAAAAACCGAATCTAACCATATTAAAAAAGGATCTAAAAGCAATTTTAGATCCTTAATTTTTTATACAGCTTAAATCACAGGTTTATTCAACGGGCCATGTGCGCTGTTGATACGCGCTGTCCCAGAACATCCATTCTAATTTTGCGCCGTTCGTATAAGCCGCATGCATTTTTTCACTTGTATCTGCATCGCAGCGAGCCGCCACTCGATCAATAGTTTGAATCACGTTTTGCACAGCAGTATTGAAGTCTTCACCTGAGTAGGTGTCGATCCATGCTTGGTAAGGGTTATTAGGCACAGATTGGCTGACAATGGCTTTGCCGACTTCAGCATAGATCCAAAAGCAAGGCAGGAGTGAGGCAAGGACCACAGGGTAACTTTCTGACCATGCTGTCGCTGTTAGAAATGAAGTGTAATGATGGCAGGCAAGGGTCAGTGGAGTATTTTCAAACTGTTCTTTGCTAATATTGAAACCTTGCATAAAGTCATTGTGCAGACTGCGTTCCACCACGATGGCAATTTTTGCCGCTTCAGAAAACTGAATCACATCGTCGGCATCAAATGCCTTGGCTGCACACACTGCAAGTGCACGACCATAGGCCAATAAATAATGGGCATCCTGAATGACATAGTGACAAAAGGCGTCGCGGCTTAAACTGCCCTGAGCCAATTCCTGATTAAAAGGTAGATGGAGTATCTGCTGATATAACGCGGTATTACGTTGCCAAACTTCTTCAGAAAAACGCATTGAACATTCCTGTCGTTAAAAATGAAAGACGGGTCTACACCATGATGCGATGTAATTGAGAGCCTCCATCTTAGAGTGTTTATTCAAAATGTAACGAATAATTTTTGGTTTCAATCCTGAAAAGCTGCATAATTGCGCCATAAACTTAGCTTCAAACTGGGTATTCCCTCATTTTGAAATCTTATTGAATGAATAGGTCGATCTATCATGATGAAACATTTTGGTTTCTCAATCGTCTTTACGATCGTGTGTCTTGCCATTTCTGCATATTGGGGTCTGAATCATGGCCCAAATGCAGGTGTGCAAGCCATGCTGACAGCACTGACCATCACTGCCATTTTAGCGGTGATGGAAGTGTCTTTGTCTTTTGACAATGCCGTTGTCAATGCATCTGTACTCCGTGGTTGGGATCATTTTTGGAAAATGATTTTCTTAACCGTCGGGATCGTGATTGCTGTCTTTGGTATGCGTCTGATTTTCCCAATTGTGATCGTGGCTGTTACTGCAGACATGGGCGCTATGGAAGTGGTGCAATTGGCATTGAATAATCCAATTGAATACTCTGCAAAATTGATGGCCCATCATGCAGAAATTGCGGCCTTTGGTGGTGCTTTCTTATTGTTGGTGTTCCTGAACTTCTTCTTAGATGAAGGGAAAGATACCCATTGGTTCCGTTGGCTAGAGCGCCGTTTGGCCAATCTTGCAAACGTTCCTGCGATGTCCGTGTTTATTGCCCTAATTGCGTTATTGATAATGGCAGCAAACGTGGCCGAAGCCTCTCGTCTAGCGGTAGTGATGGCGGGTATCTGGGGGATCGTGGTGTATATCGGTGTCCAAGTACTGAGTCATTTATTGGGTGGTGAACCTGAAGTTGATGAAAACGGTAATGCGGTTGGACATGACGCAAATGGCGTACCGACGGGCGTGATCAAAGCAGGTTTTGGTGGTTTCCTTTACCTTGAAGTACTCGATGCCTCATTCAGTTTTGATGGTGTGATTGGTGCATTTGCGATTACCTCTGATGTGGTAATCATTATGCTCGGTCTTGCTATTGGTGCTATGTTCGTGCGTTCAATGACCATTTACTTAGTGGATAAAGGCACCTTAGATGCTTATATCTTCCTTGAACATGGTGCGCATTATGCGATTGGTGCTTTGGCCTTCATTATGTTGGCGAGTGGCACAGGTCTTCATGTCCCTGAAGTAGTAACGGGTCTAATTGGTGTGGCATTTATTGTTTGGGCTGTGATTGCCTCAATTCAATATAAAAAGCGTCAAGAAAATCTAGGCTAATTTAAATTTGCCTAAAATCTCCCAAAAAGCGCAGCGTCAGCTGCGCTTTTTATTTGTCCAATCATCAGGATATTTAAAATCAATAAAAATCCTGCTTCGCTTTAAGCTGAATGTCCTATAATCCCATTCCAAGATTAATGAATTTTTAACCAGCTATGATGAATGCTCTTGAACGACGCTCAACTTTTGCTTTGAGTAGTATTTTCGCCTTACGTATGCTGGGGCTGTTCATGATTATTCCTGTTTTCTCTGTGGCAGGTCAGCAATATGCAGGGGCAACACCGGCACTCATTGGTTTAGCGGTGGGTGTCTATGGGTTGACCCAAGCGATTTTACAGATTCCGTTTAGTTTGATTGCAGACCGTTATAGCCGTAAACCGTTGGTGGTGATCGGGCTGCTGTTGTTTGCTTTAGGCGGTGCAATTGCGGCGATGTCCGATAGCATCTATGGCGTAATTATCGGGCGTGCGATTGCCGGTGGTGGTGCTGTATCTGCCGTAGTGATGGCTTTGTTAGCCGATGTCACACGTGAAGAACAACGTACTAAAGCCATGGCCATGATGGGGATGAGTATCGGTTTGTCCTTTGTGGTCGCGTTCAGCCTTGGGCCTTGGCTCACAGGTTTAGTCGGCATCTCGGGTTTATTTTGGGTGACCACCATCATGGGACTTGCCGCGATTGCGATGTTGCTATTGGTACCGAAAGTAACGCGTCATCATAAAAATTTTCAACAAGGTTATCTGACGCAGTTAAAGCAAGTACTGAAAATGCCTGATCTAAATCGTTTACATGTTTCAGTCTTTTCATTGCATTTACTGCTCACAGCGATGTTTATCTATGTGCCGTCTCAGTTGATTGACTTTGCCAATATTCCATTACATTCACATGGTCTGGTGTATTTGCCGCTTTTGGTCGTGAGCCTGTTTTTTGCCTTTCCAAGTATTATTTTGGCGGAAAAATATCGCAAAATGCGCGGCATTTTCTTGACCGCCATTGGTGGCATTATTTTAGGATTGGGCATCTTAATTTTTGGTTTCGAATCAAAATATATTTTGCTGACAGGCTTAGGTTTATTCTTTATCGCATTTAATGTGATGGAGGCATTATTACCGTCATGGTTATCGAAAGCAGCTCCAATTCAATCCAAAGCGACTGCCATGGGGGTGAACGCCAGCAGTCAGTTTCTGGGGGCATTTTTTGGTGGTATGATTGGTGGGCAACTTCTGTTGCTAAATGATACGGCAATGGGATGGGGCATCCTGACAGGGCTAGCCATTTTATGGTTGATCATTAGTTTTGGGTTGGCTCAGCCGCGTTATTTATCGTCTATGGTGTTTAGTTTGCCTGAAGATAAAGAAACGGATGAATGGACTTCTCAGCTTTTAGCAATTCGTGGTATTGAAGAAGTTGTGGTGATGTCTGACCAGCAAGTGGCTTATGTAAAAGTGGATAAGCAGCAGATGGATGAATCTGCGCGACAACATTTAACGCACTTGTTAGGGAAAGAGGTAGCCATTTAAGCATAACTCTTATAAAGTAAATAATAGAAACAAATAGGAAGAATACGTCTGATGCGTGGTGTAAATAAGGTCATTTTAGTTGGTACTTTGGGTCGTGACCCTGAAACAAAAACTTTCCCAAATGGTGGTTCTCTCACTCAGTTTTCAATTGCAACGAGTGATTCATGGACAGATAAAAATACAGGTGAACGTAAAGAGCAAACAGAATGGCACCGTATTGTGTTACATAACCGCTTAGGTGAAATTGCACAGCAATATTTGCGCAAAGGTTCTAAAGTGTATATTGAAGGTTCATTACGTACTCGTCAGTGGACAGATCAAGGCGGTCAAGAGCGTTACACGACTGAAATTCGTGGTGAACAAATGCAAATGCTTGACAATAATCGCCAACAAGGCGAACAAGGTCAAGGCGGTGATTTTGGTCAGCCTCGTTTTAATAATCAACAAGGTGGTTATAACAATAACCAAAACCAAGGTGGCTACGGTAATAGCTCAAACCAAGGCGGTTATGGCAATAACCAACCGGCTCAAGGCAATAGCTATGGCAATAACAACCCAGGTGGTTTTGCGCCAAAACAACAGCCTGCACCGACACCGGCTCCTGCAGCAGCAGATTTAGATGATGACTTACCGTTCTAATGAACCTTAAACACAGCGTTTAAAACGGTAGATCATCATCAAAAAAAGCCCTCAATTTTGAGGGTTTTTTATGTGTATCTAAATGTTTGCCAGTACTGTGTTCAGCATTGAGCGAATAGATTATTGATTGGTAGCGTCGATTAAAATCTAATATTAATATAAATAATAAATCTAAAAATCCGATAGTTTTTATAAAAAAGTTCGGTTTTACCTATGGCTTGATATTTCGTATTCTAGCTTCAACAGATAAGCAATCCCTGAAATGAGTTAGAGGAATATCAAATGAGTTTAATTAATACTGAAGTAAAACCATTTAACGCTACCGCTTACCAAGACGGTCAATTTATTGAAGTTTCAGAAAAAGACTTCTACGGTAAATGGTCTGTGGTGTTTTTCTATCCTGCTGACTTTACTTTTGTATGTCCAACAGAATTAGGCGATCTTGCTGATCACTATGCTGAATTCAAAAAAATGGGCGTAGAAATTTATTCAGTATCTACTGATACACACTTCACGCATAAAGCTTGGCACGATTCTTCTGAAGAAATTAAGAAAATCGAATACCCAATGGTTGGCGATCCAACTTGGACACTTGCGAAAAACTTTGATGTTTTAATTGAAGCGGATGGTCTTGCTGACCGTGGTACTTTCGTAATTGACCCTGAAGGTAAAATCCAAATCGTTGAAATCAATGCAGGTGGTATTGGTCGTGATGCTTCTGAATTGATGCGTAAAGTAAAAGCTGCTCAATATGTACATGCACACCCAGGTGAAGTATGTCCTGCAAAATGGAAAGAAGGTGAAGCGACGCTTGCACCATCGATCGACCTAGTGGGTAAAATCTAATTTGGTGATCCAACCGTAGATTTAAAAAAGCCAGAACTCAGTTCTGGCTTTTTTGTGGTTTAGATCATTAGACTAAATAGCCATCATGTTCTGGAGCATAGCCACGAACTCCATCGACTAAATAGTCAATTAATCTTTCCATGACTAGGCGTTGACCTTTGCGCGAAGCATATACCAATTGCACCGTACCGACATTTGAGCACCATTCGGGGAAGAGGTGAATTAAACGACCTGCCTCAATATCTGCTTGCACGGTTAAATAGGGTAAGTCTGCAATGCCTAAACCATCGAGTGCTGCATAATAAGTACCGGCTAAGTCATTGCTTTTAATCCGAGGCTGTAAGGCAATTTCAATCTGTTCTTGCTGTCCCGTATGATGCAAATGCCATTGATAGCGGTTTTTCTGTGTGCCCAAAACGATACTCGGAAATTCTGTCAATTCGGTAATATGCTTTAACTCGCGTCCTTGTAAAAGTTCAGGACTAATCACTAAGCAATGCACGGTTTTAATCACGTCACGTACAATAATACTCGAGTCTTCATTCTTACTAAAATTGGTGCGAATCGCCAAATCAATGTCGTCATGTAAGACATCCACACGGCGGCTAGACAGCTCGAGTTCGACCTGAACTTTGGGATGATCTTTTAAAAACTGATTTAACAAGGGGCGAATTTGATGTTCCATCATGACTGGTGGACAGCTAATTTTAACCAAGCCTTCAAGTTCACTTTTTTGCTTCAAGAGCACCTGATGCGCACATTCGACTTGTTCGATCACTTTTATGCATTCTTCATACAATTCTTGGCCTAATGTCGTGACCTTAAAGTGTCGGGTAGAACGCTGAATAAGGGTGACATTATATTTGGCTTCAAGATCTAAAATGCGTCGGCTTAATTTTGATTTTGTAATATTCGATGCTTCACTTGCAGCGCTAAAACCGCCATGTTTCACCACCAAGTAAAAGTAGTAATAGTCATCAAATGAATGCATGGATCACCTTATGCAGTGAAAAATTATTTCAATTCCAATTATCATACGTCAATTTATACATCAGGTATAAAAAAAAGCGGCTCGAAGCCGCTTTTTACTACTGGAGGATTATTTCTTTTCAGTATTTTGCGTATAGCTGTTGATGAGGTTACGGTAGTCTGGAATATGGTTGCCGAAAAGCGCACCTAAACCTTCAATATCATTACGCCAGTCACGGTGTAATTCACACGCGGTACCAAACCACGTCATGAGCTGTGCACCCGCTTGCGTCATACGTTCCCACGCTGAGTCGCGGGTTAAATGGTTGAAAGTACCTGAAGCATCGGTCACCACAAAGACGTCAAAGTCTTCTTCTAAAGCAGACAAGGTTGGGAATGCCACACAAACCTCAGTCACTACACCGGCAATAATCAATTGTTTTTTGCCGGTTGCTTTGACTGCTTTCACAAAATCTTCATTATCCCAAGCATTAATTTGACCTGGTCGTGCAATATAAGGTGCGTCAGGGAACATTTCTTTGAGTTCTGGAACCAATGGCCCGTTTGGACCTTGTTCAAAACTGGTGGTGAGAATTGTTGGAAGATTAAAATATTTCGCGGCTGCAGCCAGTGCAAGCACATTATTTTTAAATTTATCTGGATCAATATCGCGAACCAATGAAAGTAGACCTGTTTGATGGTCAACTAAAAGTACCGCGGCATTGTCTTTGTCTAAACGAACGTAAGGTTTGCCCATTTTATTGTCCTCTTTCCTGTTTGCAAGTACGCAGGATCAGATGAAGTCTGCGTGTTAACTCGATTTAGCATAGCTATAAAAATGGGATAATGGAATGGGTTTAAATGAGAAAAACAATCATAATATTGGGATAATTCATTGTTGAATATGACTTAAACCCCTATATTTTCCAAATCAATGCTTGTTTTTGAGTAAATTTTAGATTGTATTACTGATTATTGTTCTATATTTGAGATATATAATGCTATTTGGATGATGGTCAGCAAGTATTTCAAAGCTTAAAATAAGCGCTATGTTCATCCTATCGTATGAATATAGGAGCTAAGAAATGAAAAAAGTAATTGGTGTTTATCGTAATCAGCAAATGCATTGGGTGGGTGATGGTTTTCCAGTCAAAAGCTTATTCTCCTATGATCGTCTAGGTCAGGCCATTAGCCCATTTTTGCTTTTGGATTATGCGGCACCTTATCAGTTCGATCCCACCACTGCACAGCATGGCGTGGGTTCACATCCACATCGTGGTTTTGAAACCGTGACTATCGCCTACAGCGGTGAAGTGACTCATAAAGACTCAAGTGGTGGTGGCGGCACAATTCAAACAGGCGATGTGCAATGGATGACCGCAGGGTCGGGTCTGGTACATGAAGAATTTCATTCGCCTGAATTTGCTCAAGCAGGTGGTCTTTTTGAGATGGTTCAATTGTGGGTGAATTTACCGGCAAAAGACAAAATGACTCAGCCTCGTTACCAAGCGATCACACGCCAAGATATTCCTCGCATAGACATGGATGAAGGTGCAGGCCATATTCGGGTGATTGCCGGTGAAATGGGTGGTCACCTTGGGCCAGCACAGACCTTTAGTCCAGTGAATGTCTGGGATGGTGAGTTGAAAGCTCAATATGAAACCACCTTACATGTACCTGAAGGGCATAACACCATTTTGGTGGTCTTGAAGGGTGAGGTTGTGGTGAATGAAAGCCATAAAGTGCAAGACAGTTCGATGGTCATGTTTGCCAAAGACGATATCGCCATTCAGCTACAAGCGTTGCAGGACACACAATTTTTGTTGCTTAGCGGTGAGCCACTAAATGAGCCGATTCAAGGTTATGGCCCATTTGTGATGAATAGCAAAGCTGAAATCATTCAAGCCTTTGATGATTTCAATAACGGAAAATTTGGTGAAATTGCACTGGCGCATGAAGCTTAAGTGAAAATCATGCCGTTGAAATAGCCGAAAAAAAAGCCTCTGAACAGTCAGAGGCTTTTTTATTAAGCGCTGTAGTATTTATTGTTGTCATGATTTAAATATCATTTTACTTTTTATAAATTGTGATGAATTTATCACTTTCTTATGTGGCGCATCTTAGCGGTACTTGGCTTTAAAGTAAACCGAAAGTTATAAAAATGGTTAATTTAATTGTTTGGTTTTATAGGGTAATTAAAATTTTAAAGAAAAATATGTTTAAAAAACAAAGCTTAAATTGTGTGCTTTTTGACTGTAAATATTTGTAAATTTAACTTAAAAACCGCTGTACTGAAATCCATACAAAAAATGCGAATCTGGTATTTTTTAATAGCTATTTTTAACTTCTGATCAGTCATACTTTTAAACTGTGTTTTATAGATGGAAAAGAAAATTGGAAATTGCAGTCATCGGTAGTGGCATGGCTGGGCTGGCTACCGCAAGAATTCTTAAAGACGCAGGGCATAACATTACAATTTTCGAAGCTCTGCCTGGTCGTGGTATGGATAGCCACAGCACTGAGTTTGAAGGTGGCTTGATCGATGCCCCTTTGCGTGTGATGAATCCACACCTCTGGAAAAATACCTTAAGTTTGGCGACCCATTTAGGGATTAAAACTTTCCCCGTCCGTACCTATATGGCATGCAGTTGGCTATTTGAAGATCGTACAGAAACGTGGTTGACCACTAGTCGTAGCCGTATTGGTAATTTCCCAATTATTAATAACCGTAAAGGCTTACAACAATATGGCTGGCGTTTAGTCAAAGGAATGTTGCAACTTAAAGCCGCGATCACTCGATTTTTTAAATCAAAAAATCAGGACATCACGCTTGCCGAGTTCATTAATAAAAATGAAATTGAAGAAGTATTTTGGCATGGTGCGGTCATGCCTGTGTTGTATACCATTTGCACCTGTAACCCGAAAACGATTGGCGAATGGCCTGCGAAACCGTTGTTGATTTTCTTGCGTCAATTGACCAATGGCGATGCCTTGTTGCGTATCCAAGGTGGTACACCTGCGTTGGTTGATAAGCTGATTGAAGGTTTAAATATTCAAAGTGGTACGGCAATTACCAAAGTGCACGAGCAAAACGATAAGGTCTTGGTGGAAACTGAGGCCGGAGCACATCATCTATTCGATCGCGTGGTTGTTGCGACACCAACCACCAAAACGGAAGAATTTTTAGATCCAACCCAGTTTGCTGATGATATTGAGCTCTTAAAGAAATTTAAATTTGAGCAAGGTCAGTTGGTGATTCACACCGATCAAACCGTGATGCCGCCAAAGCGCAAAGATTGGTCTGTACTAAGTTATATGATGGATCGTAAATTTACCCGTCAGCAATTTACCGTGTGGCTGAACTCAATCGAGCCGAGCTTGGTGGGTAAAACTCCAGTGTTCCAAACTTGGCAGCCAGTGACATCGATTGATCCTAAAAAAGTGATCTCTTCGGTTAGTTTGACACGCGCAGTGGTGGATTCTCATACCGTGGCGCTGAATAAAGAGTTACAGCAACGACATTTATCGCCTGAGCGTAAAGTCTTCTTCTGTGGCTCATGGTCTTGTGACGGTCTGCCGATTTTAGAGTCTGCGGTAACGTCTGCTATGCACATTGCAGAAATTTTTGGTGCACCATTGCCGTTTGTGGGTTTAAAACCTAAAGTGGAGGTTGCCCCTCAACTCGGTTACTAACATGAAATGGCTTCAAGCAATTCGTCAGCACATCCCTAGCCATAAATATGCGATTAACAGTCGACTACTCGGAGATGATGCGGAACTTGCTTGGAGTAATTTGGGCTATTGGGATGATGCAAAATCATCCTATCCTGCAGCCTGTCAAAAACTCGCTTTCCATCTTGCCGAATCCATTCAATTAAAATCTACAGATCGTGTTTTAGACCTTGGTTGTGGGCAGGGCGCGAGCTTGGTTTTTTGGATGGAACATTTTCAAATTCAAAACTTATCCGCAGTCGAATTGCAAACCGAATGTGTGGAAAAAATCCAAAAAAATTTAAATTCAAAAATCGAAATACAACAAGATTCATTTTTGAATTTAAAAAATATTTATCCACAAAACTGTATGGATGCAGTGCTGTGTATTGATGCTGCGTATCATAGTGATTTGAATTTATTGCTTTTATCAGTTGTTAATGTTTTGAATTCAAAAGGGCGCTTTGCTTTTCACTATTTAATGTTGTCTGATGCGTTTTTGAATTTAAATTCATTGCAACGATTGAAATATCAAAGTCTGTTGAAAGCAGCAGATGTGAATTTGAAAAATTTAAATTCAAAACAAAATTTACAACACCAAGTGCAACAGGCAGGTTTCGAAAATATCCAGATTGAAGATATCAGCGAATTCGTATTTCAGGGTTTTGCAGATTATATTCAAGAACAAAAAAGTCAGATGAGCCTGAGTCATGTGGATCAATTCAAAATCAAGATGACGGCAAAATTGTGCGAAAAGTTGTATCGAGACGGGCTGATTCGTTATGTGCAGATTAGCGCGAGGAAGCCATAAAAGAGCGGCTCTAAAAACATCAAAGCCTCACTAAAAAGCGAGGCTAAGAAATGGTGCCGGCACACGGATTCGAACTGTGGACCTACTGATTACAAGTCAGTTGCTCTACCAACTGAGCTATGCCGGCGTTGTGGAATGCATTCTACAGATTTTTTGAAGTGGTGCAAGTTAAAAAAACAGCAAATCGAATGTAATTTATACGTTTGATTTATTCAGCATTCAACCGATGTTTGGCTCTAAAACCAGAGAAATAAAATTAGGCAATGTTTCGCCCACAAGATGTGGGCGAAAAAATAGGATGGATGAACGTTGGGTGCTATTTCATTCTTAAAATTTGGTCTAGATCCTGTGCGCATTCTTCAAGTGTATATGCCATCTCCAGTTGCATTTGGGGGCGGAGTTCATTGGCGAGCTTTCGCCATTCGTCAATCAGACGCTGTGCTTTTTGAATTTTATGTTTATTGATGTCTTTGGCAAGGGTTGGGGTATAGCCACCACGTTTGGCGTTCTTGATCTGCTTAACATAATTCTGGCTGTTATTCATGTTCTCTCCCGAATAGCAGTGATATATGAAATGTGTTTTTTAAGTTTTTTGTTGATCAAGTTAAAAGTACCGCAATCGCGTTTCAGTTCTATGATGTTTAAATTAATGAATAATTTTTTGAATAGCACCTATATTGAGAGGATGATTTATTTTTAGCATAGGCTTAAGTAATTGTCTTTAGAATATAAAATTTGTATTTGTAAATAAACGTGTCTTTCTTGCTGCCAATAAAAAATCCATAAGTCATGCATTAGGAAAAAAACATGTGATTTAAATCCATCAATCAGGACTCAAATACTGTGAAGTTATTGAGCTAAACAAATAGAAGATCAATTAGGGGGATATTTAATATTGAGAACAATAAAATTAAAAAAGGCCTAAATTTTATCAATTTAGACCTTCATTCTGCTTGGCATTGCAGTTTATTCTGGCGGTGAAAGAGGGATTCGAACCCTCGAAACGCTATAAACGTTTACACACTTTCCAGGCGTGCTCCTTCAGCCACTCGGACACTTCACCTTTTGCGCGGTGGATAATAGCGAAAAAAATATATTCTGCCAAGAGAAACAATTGAATTAGACAAAAACATCTTGAGCGGTGCTATGATTCGCAAAAATCCTGTCTAAATTGAAGACAATTATATGCAAAGTACTGCACAAAAAGCCGCATTGCCTGCCATCACCTTGGCAGCTTTGGGCGTAGTATTCGGAGACATTGGAACGAGCCCGTTATATGCGCTGCGCCAATGTTTCCTCACAGCACACTTGGCGATTAGCGAAGCGTCTGTGCTGGGTATTCTGTCCCTGATTTTCTGGTGCATCATGCTGACGATTAGTTTTAAATACGTCAGCATCATCATGCGCGCAGATAACAATGGCGAGGGCGGCATTATGTCGCTGTTGGCCTTGAATCTACGAACCACACGAATTGCCGAAAACAAAAAAATCTACCTGATTGCCCTTGGCTTTATTGGGGCATCTTTGTTCTTTGGTGATGGGATCATTACCCCCGCAATCTCTGTGTTATCTGCGATTGAAGGCTTAAGTATTGCGACGCCGATGTTTAACCAATGGCTGCAACCCTTATCGATCGGTATTTTGGCGGGGCTATTTTTAGTGCAACGCCATGGCACAGGCACGATGGGTAAATTCTTTGGTCCCTTGACGCTTATGTGGTTTTTATCCATTGGTGGTTTTGGGCTATGGAGTATTTCGCAAACGCCATTTGTGTTGACGATGATCAGTCCGCATTGGGCTTTCAATTTTGTAGTACAGCAGCCTTATGTTGCGTTTTTGACCATGGGTGCGGTTATCTTGACGATGACGGGTGGTGAGGCAATCTATGCCGATATGGGGCATTTTGGCCGACTCCCAATCCGCTTGGCATGGTTTATTGTGGTCATGCCGTGTTTACTGTTGAACTATGCAGGCCAAGGTGCCTTGCTACTGCGTAATCCAGAAGCTTTAGCCAATCCATTTTATATGCTGATCCCAGAATGGGCACTGTATCCAATGATTGCTTTGGCGACAGCGGCCGCGGTGATTGCCTCTCAAGCGGTGATCACAGGGGTGTTTTCTATGGTCAATCAGGCGATTCAATTGCGTTATTTGCCGCGTTTGACAGTAAAACATACCTCTGAAGTTGAACGTGGTCAGATTTATTTGCCATTTATTAACTGGGCATTGTTTATCTCGGTGCTGATCTTGATCTTGCTGTTTGAAAACAGTGCGAATTTGGCCAGTGCGTATGGCGTAGCTGTGACCATGACCATGCTCTGCGGTACGATTTTGATCTCAGTTTTGGCTTATGGTTTATGGCGTTGGCCGGTATGGAAAGTGGCGATTTTTGCAGTGCCATTTTTATTGATTGATTTGATTTTTGTTGCATCGACATCATTAAAAATTGCAGCGGGCGGTTGGGTTCCAATCCTGATTGGTGCGGTATTGTTTACGATTTTAATGACATGGAAAGATGGACGGGCATTGGTGCTCAATCGACTCGGTAAAGATGCTTTGCCTATTGACCTGTTTATTCGCAGTGTCAGCATGGGTAGTGAAACCAAGTTTGTTCCAGGTGATGCCGTATTCTTGACAGGAACGCCTGAGATCGTGCCTCATGCCATGTTGCATAATATTAAGCACAACAAAGTTCTGCATGAACGCAATATTATGGTTACGGTCAACACCCGAGATGTGCCATTTGTACCCGAAAATGAGCGGGTGATCACGGAAAAACTAGATGATCGATTCTATCGAATCACCATGTTTTATGGGTTTAAAGATCAGCCGAATATTCCTGCCGCTTTGGAGCATGCGTATCGTGAATTGGGCTTTGAATTTGATTTAATGCAAATCAGTTTCTTTATTTCCCGAGACCGCATTATTCATACCTTGGGTGAAGGCATGGCACCTTGGCGAGAAAAGCTGTTTATCTCTATGCAGCGAAATACCAGTCCAGTCAGCGATTTTTATCAAATTCCAACCAACCGTGTGGTTGAGTTGGGCAGTCAGATTGAAATTTAAGACGTAGATTGAACTTTTAGGCATAGATTTAAAAGTTAGACACGAAAAAGCCAGATCAATTCTGGCTTTTTTTATCTGTAATAATTAAACTTTTTTAGTCCAAAGACATAGAGATCATTCTGTTGCTTTTTCCTGGGAGGAGTATGCGAGCAAAACAACAGAATGAAGATGTTGCGTTATTTCATCCTTGAAAATACGCTGATTAGTTGATTGTCGCGTCTACATCTGCAGAGGCTTCAGGCGCAGCTTGGATGGCTTCGTCAGCAACAGGTGCTTCTGGGTTGGCTTGAATTGATGCATCTGCAGGATTTGCACTTTGAGTTTCAGGTGCTGCCATAAAAGCATCCTGTTGTGCTTGAGGGGCTTCAGGTAATGCAGCCGATGCGCTATCGGCATTCACTGGCGCTTCTGCAGAAGAGGCAATGACTGGCGCAGCGTTGGCATCCGTTGATACGGCTTCAGGTACATGCTGTGCTGTTTCCACAGGTGCTTCAGTTACCGCGGCTTCAGGTGTATTGGCCACTGCTGTTTGTTCAGTTGGCACAGACTGCTCTGTAGGTGCGGCAGCTACACTTTGCTGTTCATTTGCGAGTGCATTTTCCGCTTCAGTCACTGCTTGTTCAGCATTTGCAGGGACTGCAGGGGCATTCGGATCGATTTGGTTTGCCTGAGCCTGTTCAGGGTTTAAGGGCTGTTCTGTTGCAGCGGCATTGACTTGTCCGGCAGGAGCTTCAACCAATTGAACTTGGCCACTTGAAACTAAGTCCTGAATGGAACCAGGTTGACCATTCACGGTGGTCACAATTTTGACTTTAGATAAGCTTTCTAATGTATCACCGGGTTGAATCGGCGGTTCTGCAAATGCTGCTGCGCTCATTAAACCTGAAATTAAACCTAAACCTAAAATTTTAGAATGCATAATCACTCCGTATATTTTTATCGCAATTTTTCGTATTTTTACCTTGTCATAATTCTTGAGGCGAATTCAATGAAACATACGCAACTGCTTCATGACCTCCTATAAAGAACTGCACAACAGCGACATAAAGTTACATCAACTGCTGCTTTGTTAAACAATATTTGTGTGATTGTTAAGCAAATTAAAAAAGAAAAGTGTACTAAAATTTGCACCCTTGCTAAGCTGCGGAAAAATAGTCCTTTTAGAAGTCATTGTTGTAAGTCATGGTCAAAAAGAAACGCAATTCAGCAAATCCGCTTTCACAGTTATTTGGGCAAAATGGCATAAAAGTGCTGTTGGGTCTGGTGGCAACAGGAAGCTTTGCTATTGCTTTCGGGCAAGAAAAGATTCAACAACTTGTTTCTATGAGCAGCACTTCAAATAGCGCCTGTTTGGACCAATTTTATCGTGAAGTGCCACCTTATTTGGTCCGTGAAAGCTTGCATAAAAACAGTTTTCCACTGTGTTTTAATGGCTTTAATGTCATGTATTCAGGGATATCCAAGACACCGCTTTGGGTTGCAGAAGCATTAACCCCCGCACGCCTGAGTCAAAAAATTCCGCGTGAAGATAACTTTCATGAAGAGACTCGCGTGCCGTCTGAATATCGGGCTTTGCTGTCAGACTATAAATCTTCAGGCTATGACCGTGGACACATGGCGCCAAATGCCGATATGCCCAATAAAGCTGCGCAGTTAGACAGTTTTTCTTTGGCCAATATGGTGCCGCAAGCTCCAAAAAATAATCAGCAAGTGTGGCGTGAGTTAGAAGAAGCCACACGGGCGATAGTGACCAAACAAAAGCAAGATGTCTATGTGGTGACGGGGCCGGTATACAGTGCGAAAAAATTAAAAACCATCGGGCAAGGGGTCATCGTGCCGACCGCTACTTATAAGGCGATCTATTTGCCGAAAAAAGGTGTTGCAGGCGTGTACTATGCAGACAATACCTTGCGAGATACGGCACCGACAGTCAAAGTCATGAGTATTTGTGCGCTAGAAGAACTGACTGGAATTAATTTTTTTCCAGAATTAACCGAAGACCAAAAGCGTAATACCTACCGTTTGCCACTCAAAGCCACCCAAGTAAAAGCAAATCAAGATATCGCTTATTTGCATTGGGATGCTGAAAGCCAGTGTGCTGCAGATGTCGCAGAAGACAAGATTTTAAGTTTGAAAAAAGAGTTTAAATCGAGTGGTGGATCTGTGGGCGAGACATCCACGGCAAGTAGTGGAAATGACAACAATCAAGATGCCTTGCTCAAACAATTGATTGAAGAAATTCTGCAATATCTGCTACAGATTTTGAAATAATCGAGTAGCTAATAGCGCTGAACTGCGAGCGATGAAGAAGATCATTGCTTGCAGTTGAAATCTTTTTCACGTATTTCTATTGCTGCATCACTACAACAAAAAACAAGGATATCCATCATGTTCAAAGCATTTGAAAATGACACAGCGTCGCATGCAATTCATGACTTAACACTAGAAAATGGCCAAGATCGAATTAATATTTATGGCAACTTACAGGTGACGAAAGACCAAGCTGGTTTAGCTGCAGCGAAAGCTTTACAGGCATTTTTCAGTGATGTGGTGACCACGCTTGAGGCAGAAACCAACTTAGCTGAAAAAATAGCGCAGGGCGGTGAAGACAACGAAGTGGAAAATCCATTTCTTTAATGCTGTGTCATCGGCTGTCGAAGGACGCAATGCTCAATTCGGGATGAATGAAAAAAAGCTCACAGGTTGTGAGCTTTTTTTGTGGCGTATTTTTCTATTTATGCGTCTTTTGCCATCAGTTTATAGATGACCGCACCAATCACTGCGCCAATGATTGGGGCTACCCAAAACAGCCAAACTTGTGACAGCGCAGCAGTTTCAGCAAAGAATGCCACACCCATACTACGCGCTGGGTTGACCGAAGTATTGGTGACGGGAATGCTGATGAGATGGATCAATGTGAGCGCAAGACCGATCGCAATTGGGGCAAATCCAGCAGGGGCACGTTTATCCGTGGCTCCCATGATCACAATCAGGAAGCCAGCAGTCAGCACAATTTCAATGATTAAGGCTGAGAGCATAGAGTATTTGCCCGGAGATAATTCACCATACCCATTGGTGGCAAAACCGCCGACGCCTGTAAATCCAGCCTGACCTTGCACAATGATGAATAGAATAAATGCGGCGAGGGTTGCACCCAGTAATTGAGAAATAATATATGGAGCCAGTTCTTTTGCTTCAAAACGACCACCGGCCCACAAGCCGATACTCACTGCAGGGTTAAAATGTCCGCCTGAGATATGTCCCAGTGCATAAGCAGCCGTCAATACGGTTAAACCGAAGGCCAGTGCCACGCCAGCGAAGCCAATGCCAAGTTCAGGAAAGGCCGCAGCCAAGACCGCACTACCACAACCACCAAAGACCAGCCAAAAGGTACCGATCAGTTCTGCTAAATATTTATTCATTTAAAACTCCATTTGTTTTTGTCATTTGGAATAGATTTTCAATCTTTCACTCAGCATGAGTGCAATCTAGTTGTGAAGTGTTGTTTTATTCATTTATTGAATATGCATAGATTTAATGGATTTTGCTGAAAATCACAACATTTAAAATGATAACTGTGTCACATTTTTAACTTGCTGCTTCAATTTGCGATAAGCGCCATTGCTGTGGGGTTAAGTTTCGCCATTGTTTAAACGCACGTTGAAACGCACTCTGTTCTGAATAACCCAGCAGTAACGCAATTTCTTGCAAACTTAAATGCGGGTCTCTTAAAAATTCTTCTGCCATCATGCAGCGGACTTCCTGCATACGTTGCTGATAGGTGCTGCCTTGTTGTTGTAAATGGCGTTGTAATTGTCGGACGGAAAGATTGAGTTGCGTAGCGACATGTTCAATTTGGAACTGATTTTTTTGCAAACCCATTAAGATGGCTTGCTGTAAGCGTTGGTCGATTTGCGTGGTATTCGGCAGTTTTTCTAATAAAGACTGTGCCTGTTGCATCAACAGTTTTTGTAAGGTCTGATCGCCTTGGGAAAAAGGGCGAGACAGTTCTTGAATGGGAACAATAACCTTCGACTTTTCTTGGGAAAATCGAACTTTACAGCGAAAATATTGTTCATACTGAGCGACATTTTTCGGTGCAGGATTATGAAAATGCACTTCGTGTAAATTGATATCTTCAAAACGCATAAATAATTTTAGAAACTGCAGCATTAACGCAATCGCAATTTCATCGGTCAATTGATTGGCCATATTCATGGGTAAATCATTCCAACCGATGGAGAAAAAATCATTTTGAATATCAATCAGCAATGGACTGCCATCGAAGATTAAGCGATGAAAATCATGGTAGCGGAGCAGCGCTTCGCCCAAGTTTTCACAGGACAGGGCAATATACGCAATAATGCCAATATGTTTGGGTTGCACATGTTCTGCAATTTCTAAACCCAGCGCCGGCTTTTGGATCTTTTGATCTAAATCCATCAATAAATCACGCCAAACGGCATAATCAAAACGCTCTAAGTTTTGAACTTTATTCAATTTTTCAGGAATAGCAATGCCTTGAGCTTGGTGATAAGCATAGAGCAAATGGCCGAGTCCTCCATAGACCGATCCTGTATAGTCCTTGAGTTGTTGCATATTTTTTTAATTCTAAATTTTGTCGTGTTTTGTCAATAATATTAAAAAAAACGGTCAATATCTAGCCCTTTTCATTACCTATATTGGAGCTAAGAAAAGGAGATATTGGTCATGTTAAAAGGTTTTATTGCAGGGTTGGTCGTCGCCAATGCCTTTGAATGGTTCGCACATAAATATGTTTTGCATGGGACACATCGGTCAGGCAAGCCACGTTTTAGTCCAGTACCAAAAAGCATGAAATCACATTGGGAACATCATCGTGAAGTTCGAAAAACAGATTTTCATGATCATGGCTATGTTGAAGGTGTACAGAACTGGCGCACGAAAAATGAAATTATATCTTTGGCTATAGTTGCAGGTGTATTTACGCCGTTATTTTATCCCATTTCCAAAGGAATGAGTTTGTCTGTGCTGTATTGCGCAGGGAATTATTATTATATCCATCGTCGCGCACATCTTGAGCCAGAGTGGGCGATGAAAAAGATTCCATGGCACTATGACCACCATATGAACTCAAATCAGGATGCCAATTGGTGTGTGACTAAGCCGTGGTTTGATTATATTTTAGGAACTCGGGTGATCTCCTCGGCGAAATTACAGGAGCAGAACCCATTGGGTGTGCTACTGCCGACAGCGATTGCTAAACCATTGTCACACTGGGTCAATCGGGTATTTCCTGCAAAGTGGGTCGCTGAGCGTGAAAAGCCAGCTGCACTTCTTGAAACGGTCTAATATGGATGCACTGTGCGTTTTGACAACGAGCGTTGCTATCCAATTGGGCTGTCGCAATTTGTCAATAAATTATGAATCTACTGTCAATCAAATACAGTGTAAATGCCCTATATTTAAATCATCAAAAGGCTTGTACACGACGAGTTGATTGATGAAGTTGCTATGTATATTTTTTCATTTGTTTTACGTATCAGACCAAGTGCTGTAGTTTTTCTTGGTTTATAGGAGCCGACAAGGCTCCTTTTTTTATGTCTATAGTAAATGAATTGTATGGACGATGCTCTGCTAAAACGTCAATGACGTGGCATCAAAGCAACAAAGCAAAAAAAAGAGCGAATCATCGCTCTTCTTCAATCTTCATTGAAAATGAATCAATTAAAGACGCATTTCAATACCTTGTTCTGCTAGATATTTTTTCGCTTCAGGAATGGTGTGTTGACCAAAGTGGAAAATAGATGCTGCAAGCACAGCATCTGCACCGCCTTTTAAAATGCCATCGGCCAAATGTTGGAGATTACCGACACCACCAGAAGCAATGGTTGGAATGGTCACACGGTCATTGATGTTACGCATCAGTTCAATGTCATAACCGGCTTTGGTTCCATCAGCATCCATCGATGTGATGAGTAATTCACCTGCACCGAAGTCCGCCATTTTTACCGCCCATTCGATGGCATCGATACCGGTTTCTTTACGACCACCGTGGGTGAAAATTTCCCATTTATTATCGCCGGTTTTTTTCGCATCAATAGCAACCACAATACACTGTGCGCCAAAACGCTGAGAGGCTTCTTGTACAAATTCAGGATTATAAATAGCCGCAGAGTTAATCGAAACTTTGTCCGCACCAGCATTTAATAACAGGCGGATATCTTCTACTTTCCGCACGCCACCACCGACTGTTAATGGCACAAATACAGACTCAGCCATACGCTCTACTGTACGGTAAGTAGTATCACGACCATTTGAGGTTGCGGTGATGTCTAAGAAGGTAATTTCGTCCGCACCTTGTTCGTTATAACGGCGTGCAACTTCAACTGGATCGCCTGCATCACGAATATCAAGAAATTGAACACCTTTCACTACACGACCGTTGTCCACGTCGAGGCAAGGAATAATACGTTTAGCAAGCATAATTTTTTCCAAAAATAACAGCCGATTATGAAACTTCGCGACTTAGATGCTACACCTTAGTAGTCGGAGCGGTTATTCTATCAAAAATATGTAAGTTTTTTCGCAGGTTTTCTATGTCGGTTTATACCACTTTGACTTTAAAGGAAGTTCAGGATTTTGCAGCACCTTATGGACTGGAGGTGATTGACCTGATTCCGATTCAAGGCGGTATTCAAAATACCAACTATTTTATTGTTTGCGAAAATGGTACGCAGTATGTATTAACCGTTTTTGAAGAGATGGACGAGCAAGGTGCAGGGGAGCTGGTTCCTGTACTCGAACACTTGGGGCAGGCTGGTCTAACTGTGCCTGTACCACTGAATCATTCGGGTAAAGCGATTCATAGCTTAAAGAATAAACCTGCACAGATTGCGCCACGCATGCAAGGTCAACATCCCATGCCTGCAAGCTTAGCGCAAGCAGAGGCGATTGCTGTTGCCCAAGCGAAAATGCATGTGGCTTTACAAGATTTCCCTTTGGAACGTGCAGAATATCGTGATCATGCTTATTGGTTACAAGTTTCACGCGATATTCGTCCAACATTAAATGAAGCAGATACCACGTTACTTAACAATCTGTTGGGCTTATATGACATCTTAACAGCGATGTATCCAGACCGTCCTACTGGTTTTATTCATTCTGATCTGTTCCGTGACAATACTCTATTTGAAGGCGATCAACTCAACGGCATTTTAGACTTTTATGAGTTAAATAAAGACGAACTCTTGTTTGATATTGCTATTACTTTAAATGACTTCTGTACTGAATATCCGGATGTACATTTGAATGAAGACAAAGCCATTGCCTTTTTAAATGCCTATGAAAGCGTACGCCCATTAACAGCTGATGAAAAATCATGCCTAGAGTTGTATTTGGCGATGGCGGCAGGTCGTTTCTGGATGATGCGTTTACAAGTGGCACAGAAAAATGCTGCAGAAGGCCGTACAGGGGATGATATTTTGCAGAAAAACCCTGCTGAAATGCGTAATATGCTGATTGAACGATTAAAATTCGTCACAGCATAAATTTTAAAAACAACGAGAGGGAAAAGCATGCGTGATCAAGGACGCTTAGTAGAATGGTTTGATGACAAAGGCTACGGCTTCATTCAACCGAACGATAGCACCAAAGATCGCGTATTTTTGCACATCAAAGACTTTTCCCGTCCCGGCCCACGACCAATCGTGGGCTGCGCGTTGGATTATGCTGTGATCTTAGACGAACGCGGACGCTTTCGTGCGCAGCAAGTGCATTATTTAAAAGCCTCACAAACCAAAGCTACACAACGCCCCAATAAAAAAAATGTGGTGCAGATGCCGCGTCAGGCACAGCCGATGCAAATCTTGTGCATTGTGTATATCCTAGCCTTGGCGGGCTTATCTGTGGCGGGTTTACTCAGTGGCATGGTGCTGCTTTTTGTGAGTATTATTAATGTCCTGACCTATTGGTTCTATGCTCAAGATAAAGAAGCTGCGCAAATGGGGAACCGACGTGTGCCAGAAAATACACTGCATCTTTTGTCTTTTTTAGGTGGGTGGCCGGCGGCATGGCTGGCTCAGCAACGTTTGCGGCATAAAACACAAAAACAACCATTTCGAAAAATATATTTCTGTACTATAGCCTTTAACATATTACTGATTTTATGGCTAATTTCACCATTTAATATCCTACATATTTAGGGTGGAATGATCCGCAAAATCATCATGACGGAGAGCGAAATGAATTATTCCATTGATAAAGATCCAAACCGCCTGCTCACGATTATTTTGTATATTCTTTATATTGTGGCGATTTTTTCTGCCGGCTTGCTTGCGGTCCTCGCGTTGATTATTAATTACGTCAAACGCAGTGATGTCCGAGGCACGATTTTTGAAAGCCATTTTACTTGGCAGATCCGTACGTTTTGGTGGTATCTCATTTGGAACATCATTGCTTTCGTGCCTTTTATTTTTCTGTTCTTTACCGGCAATAATGCCAATGCCTTTGCGGGTGTGGCACTGGGAGCGAGTACCTTCTGCGTCACGGTAATCGGACTGTCTTGGTTATGGATTGTGTACCGCGCGATTAAAGGTTTAATCCGTGTCAATGACAACCGACCGATGTATGAGTAATGCGAGTTCAGAACTTTTTGGAATAAAAATCTTAGCATCAAAAAAGCGACCGTATGAGTCGCTTTTTTGATCTAATAGAGGATGCAGAAATTAGCGTTTCTTTAACCATTTCGGCCGCCATTCACTCACAATCACACCCAGAACAACACACAGTCCGCCAATGAGAGCGAGCGGTGTTAAGCGTTCACCCGCAAGTCGCCCAATGATTGCGGCCCAAACCGGTTCACCTGCATAGATGATTGCCGCCTGTGCAGGATCAACCATACGCTGCGCCCAGTTCATCACCAGTTGAATCACGGCGCTGGCCAGCCCCAATCCGCACAGTACAGCGATTAATGGCCATTCAAATTTGGGCAATGTGGTTTCACCTACCATTGGAGCAAAGCAAAAACAGAACAGTGAGGCAAATGCCAATTGTAGAACCGTCACTCTGCGTAGATTGACGCGGGGTGCAAAATAACTGATCAAGATAATTTCAAAGGCAATGGCAATCGACCCGAGCAGCGTAATGATTTGTCCAAAGTTGAGCTGAATGGCGCCAAAACCATTACCAGTTAAAAAGACCAAACCAACAAAAGCCAAACACACACCTAGCCATGTCATCACATGCGGTTTATGCCGAAAACACAGCCACATAAAAATCGGCACCAGCGGTACATACAGCGCTGTTAAAAAAGCTGATTCACTGCTGCTGATGCTTTGCAGGCCGATTGTTTGCGTCGCATAGCCGATCGCAATCACCGCGCCGATACTTGCGCCCGCAATGACATCATATTGAGAAAAATGTCTAAGATATTTGAGCGATAATAGACTCACAGCCAATGTGGCTGCGGCAAAACGTAGACCGACAAACAGCACTGGACTGCTAAAATTTAAACCGTATTGCACGGTGATAAAACTGGCGCCCCAAATCATGGTAATCAGGATGAGTGCGAGCTGCGGAAACTTGGCTTTCCAAGCAGATTGGACGGTTGGCATGTGTATTTGAATGTTCAAAGAGGAGAAATAAAAAAAGAGGCCCGAAGACCTCTTTTCTGCTCGGGTAAATTACAAGCTTTGTTGATCAAGCAGTAATTGAGCTTCACGAAGGTTCAATGTCCCTTCATAAATTGCACGACCAGTAATCGCACCTAAAATGCCCGGTTGGCCTTTTAAGTTACGCACGTCGTCTAGGTTGGTCACACCACCAGATGCAATAACAGGTAAGCCAGAATACGTTGCAAGGTTAACGGTTTGTTCAACGTTCACACCTTGCATCATGCCATCACGTGCGATGTCGGTGTAGACAATGCTCGATACGCCGGCATCTGCAAAGCGTTTTGCCAAATCAGTAGCTTTCACATCAGTGACATTTGCCCAACCATCTGTTGCTACCATACCGTTCATGGCATCGATACCGACAATGATATGGCCTGCAAATTTTTTGCACGCTTCTTCAACAAATTCAGGCTCTTTTACCGCTTTTGTACCAATGATGACAAACGATACGCCTGCATCAAGGTAGTGTTCAATGGTTTCAAGAGAGCGGATACCACCACCAATTTGAATTGGTAATTCAGGCTGTGCTTTAGCAATCGCTTCAACCACAGGCTTATGAATCGGTGTACCAGCGAAAGCACCGTTTAAATCTACCAAATGTAAGCGACGCGCGCCTTCATTTACCCAATGCTGTGCAGTTGCCACTGGATCGTCAGAAAATACGGTATCGTCTTCCATACGACCTTGTTTTAAACGGACACATTTGCCATCTTTCAGGTCAATTGCAGGGATGATCAGCATGCTTTCGCTCCTTGCTCAATCAAATTAAGAATGAATTTGTACCTAATCTTATCAAATAAACGGCTATTCACTAAATGCTAATATCAGAATTGATGAATTAAAAAGCCTGACATGTGTCAGGCTAGTGCAAATAGAGGATTGGATTTTATTGTTGGTCTATAAAAATGCGCTGTGTATTAGCGTTTTTAGTCATTAAACATAAGCGGTTGTTTGTAATAAATCGCTGTTTACGGATTGAAGTAAGCTACCGACATCGTATAAGCCTTGATTGAGGGCTGTGGTACTTTCACCGACCACTTGAACAAGATCACCCACCACAGGAAGTTCAGTGGCAATCGATGTAATCGGTACAATGTCATCCAGTAAGGCATCTAAAGTGCCTGAAACATCTTGCACGACACTACCCATACTTGCTAAAGGATCATTCAGGACGGATGTTAATAATTCGGTAGGATCAATACTGGCAACATAATCGCCTGTCTCCGCCAATAAGCCAGTCAAATTCTCTGTGGTTTCGCCTACTGCATCCAATAGACCGCCCAGCAATGGCAGGTCAGAAAGTACATCTGTGATTGGTGCAGCCACGCCACTGAGATGATCAACCAAACCTGCAACTTCCGTCACGGTTTGGCCGACCACACCAGTTACGCCATTGAGAGCGGTTTGTACACCGCCGAGAAGATCACCTGTCGCTAGTTGATCGGCTACCGCATGTAAGCCATCACCTAAGGTGCCGACCAACTGATTTTCAACCGCGAGTACTTTTTCGATGGTCCCACCAATGAGCGGAAGCTCAGTCAGTGCATCCGTTAAGGGCGCTGTTAAGCTACTTACGGTCTCTAATACGCTGTCTACTGTATCCAAAACAGTATTTAAAACCAGTCCAACCGCTTTACTGATCCCTTGTAAAGTCAGGCTGAGTACACCGCTGATTTTTCCTGTAAATAAGTTCAACATGTCAGGTTCTCCAAGCTTTTAAATTATGATGTGTTATGTATTTGGCAGACTTGTTTTAGCAAAAGGAGATTGATGAAAACAAATTATGAAAGTATAGAAAGAATGAGATAAATCATGTAATTCTGCTAGAAAACTTAGAGAGATCAAAACCTTAGTTGAATAAAAATATAAATGTATATTAATGTAATTAAAATGAGTTAAATCAAAGATATAAATGTACTTAAAAGGTGCAAATTTATTGTTTTTAGGCTGTGCTGTGACTATTTTTAAAGCAATAACGTACTGTTCAAATCTTTAGCGCAAATAAACTGCAAATTCATTGGCACTCTTCAGCCGATCTTTGCACTTGGTCATGCCATAGATTGGGGCAATATCCAGTTACAGAGTGGTTACATCGCTGAATATAAATTAAATCATTAAAATAATTAAGGATTTAAAATTTCATGTGCGGACGAATTCTTAGTTTGAGAGACGTATTGGGAATGGTTTTAGGTAATAAGCCACGTTGTAATAATTCTTCAAAGACCAAAACAGGGGCATAGGCATCGGCAGCGGCATAACGAATTTGTTCTGGATTTAAGCGCTTTTTGGCCCAATTCGAGGTGCTGACCGATTTAGATTTTGGAAAATTCACACGAAAAAGCAGTGCCATGGCATTTTTTAAACCGACGGGTTGGGTTAAGCCAAAAGAAGCAAAGCACTTGGAGAGTTCCAATACACTATTCAGTTCGATGCCTTTTTTACGAAATAAATGTGCATCATTTTTTAAGCCAAAACCTACTTTAATTTGATCACGATTACTCAAGATCGGCTTTAAAAAATCCCAAGTGCATTCGTTCATTTGAAACAACCACGCCTGTTGCGCCGTAGCGAGTTGGATTAAATGTGGACCGGTAGAGACCTCACCTTTACGAAAAGTCGGCTTAGATTCAGAGTCGAAACCGAATAAGGCAGTCGTCTGCAATTCATCGGCCCAGTGTTGGCATTGTTCTGCATTGTGAATGACATGGATCTGCTCTGGCACTAAATTTTGGAACAATGGAAAATTTTTAATCTGTTCTTTTGTTGGCAAAATAGGTGTCAGTAGAGCATCAGTCATTGTGATTCAATTCAAAGGCTTGTTGTTGCAGCCTAGAGCGTTTAGTAGGGAAATGCAAATACCGAGATGTGGCGTTGAGCATGAGCCATTGACTCACCTGCCTGTCATAGCGCGTTGCTATGACAGTGACGAGGGCACTTAAACACAGTGACCAAGAGGTTTAAAGACAGTAACTTAAAACAGAAAACGCGCAGTAAATAATACATTTACCAAGATCAGTAAGAATAAACCGATAAAGAGAAAGGCGAGAACCACCTCCCATGTTTTGGATGCACGCGGCTCGCCATATTAATTGGCATTTGCAGACCCTGGGATGAGCATCAGCGCAATGCACATAACGATATTGAGCAACGGAATCAACTCTAAGAGTGCAAACCAGCCTGAGAGATTAAAGTCATGCAGACGACGTACGGAAAAAATCATCAAAGGGATCAGCATTAAAACATTCAGGATAAATCCAATCACTTGCGTCATTGGATTTTCTGCATGAGCTATTAGGGCATTGATAGTATTGGGCATCATGCTGACGATCAGTAGCATCAGTATGCTTAGCATGAGGCCATAGAAGACATTCCAACCGATAAAAGACATGCGATTAAAACGACCGTCACGGTTCCAACCAGAGTTTATATTGGGTGAATTATTCATATTAAATGATCTTAAATTATCGTAAAAAGTATAGTTATCATTCATTTTTAGCCGCAAAAAAATTGAGCTAAAAACGACATAAAAATGTGAAAAAGTACAGGATTTGATCCTGAACATAAAAAGCGCGTTGATTATAAAGGTAAAGTACAAAAAAAGCCCACATGTGTGAGCTTGTTTGAGTAGATGTATTACTGTTTAGAGCGATCTAGGCGGCATCTAATGATTTATCATTATTGTTGTTGAATCGTGGTTTGCTGAGAGCGGATCACATAGTTTTGGTAAGACGGAATCATGATCGCAGCGAGTATACCGAGTATAAACACCACGATATACAAAACAGCGAGTACTGTTTCCCAGCCTTTGGTCGGGCGTGGTTGTCCAAAGCTATTGCTACCGCTATTACCCGGCGCAAATAACACATAGAGCGCAAACAATATATTCACTACAGGAACTAAGATCAGCAGTGCAAGCCATCCAGAATGGTCTCGGTCATGTAAACGACGGATTAAGAAAATGACGCTGTAATAAATGACGATGGCATACATGATAAAGAAAATAATCATGAGTGGCGTCGACATTGCACCCTCAGTCAACGCATTTTGCGCACCGGGTATGAGCAGGCCGACTACAACAGCAATTAGCGTAAAAATAATGCCGAGAAGTAGATTCCATGCAAGATATGCGCGCCGGCTAAAGCGGCCACTGGCTTGGGTCGGTGAGTCAGATGTGAATGTATTCATTATTATTCCTAGGCTTTGGTATTTTTATAAGTAGGCAAATTCTTAAATGAATATGTAGAAAATAAAAGGATGAAAAATAAACAGTACAAAAAAGCCCGCAAGGAGCGGGCTTTTTTGCGGTGAAGGAATTTTAAATATCCCATTCCACAAAGTTTTTCAGCAATTGCAGACCGGCTGTATGACTTTTTTCTGGGTGAAATTGTGTCGCAAACAAGTTTTCCTTGTGAATTGCGGTACAAAATTCCAAACCATAGTCACAGGTAGCAGCGATAATGCTTGAGTCTTGCGGCTCTACATAGAAGCTATGTACGAAATAGAAACGTGCATCTTGCTCAATGTTTTTCCACATCGGGTGGCTTGGGTCTGCCTGATGCACTTGGTTCCAGCCCATGTGCGGCACTTTTAATCCCTCTACATCAGGGAAGCGTTTAACCGAACCTTCAAAAATACCCAATGCATCTGCACCGCCATTTTCTTCGGAATGCTGCATTAGGGCTTGCATGCCGACACAGATCGCAAGCACAGGTTTATTAAATGCCGCTTTACGGACGACTTCATCAATCCCTGCATCATGCATGCCTTGCATACAGTCACGCATTGCTCCCACACCGGGGAACACAATTTTATCTGCTTGTGCAATCAGCTTAGGATCATTGGTGACATCAACAGTTGCACCCACGTGTTCAAGGGCTTTTGCTGCTGAGTGAAGATTTCCCATGCCATAGTCAAGAAGGGCAATACGGGTCATTACAATGTTCCTTTGGTAGACGCAACAGTATTTTCGGCACGAGGGTCAACTTCACACGCCATACGTAATGCACGGGCAAAGGCTTTAAATACGCTTTCAATTTGGTGGTGGCTGTTTTTACCTTTTAGGTTGTCGATGTGCAGCGTCATTAACGCATGGTTCACAAAACCTTGGAAAAATTCAGAGAAAAGATCCACATCAAAAGTCCCGATGCGCGCGCGAGTGAATGGAATATCCATCCAAAGACCCGGACGGCCAGATAAATCCACCACAACACGACTCAGTGATTCATCAAGTGGCGCATAGAAGTGACCGTAGCGACGTAAGCCTTTTTTATTGCCCAATGCTTGAGCAAAGGCTTGGCCAAGTGTAATCCCACAGTCTTCTACGGTATGATGATCGTCAATTTCAAGATCGCCATCACAATGAATATCAATATCAAACAGACCATGTCGCTTGATTTGATCAATCATATGATCTAAAAATGGAACACCAGTGTTTAAAGTGCCTTGACCAGTACCATCAAGATTCACACGAACTCGAATTTTGGTTTCGTTGGTGTTTCTTACCACTTCACTGATACGATCTGTCATAGACACGTTCCTCAAATACGTCAAAATGATTGATGTAAAAAATATTTTCGCTGTGACGAAAAGTCACCGCATATTAGATTGCTCAGGAGGGTTTATCAATGCCTATTACCGTACATGCCTATACTTCTTTGGAAAATGATGAAGTGCGCAGCCAGCTTGAGCGACTGTATGACACCAGCCCTGAGTTTAGCGACGGTTCAGATGCCATTGAACAACTTGAGCAGAACTTAGCTCAGTATACCTTAGTTTATACTGCAGAATTTAATACAAAATTGATTGGCGCGATTTGGTGTACAGGCCAAGGCGAAAGCAAAACCCTTGAATATATTGTGGTACACCCTGCAAATCGTGGGCGTGGTGTTGCAGAGCGCTTGGTCAGTGAGGCTACTCGTATGGAAGAAGAAAAAGGGGTGAAAACTTTTGAACCAGGTTGTGGCGCGATCCACCGCTGTTTGGCACACATTGGTAAAATTGACGTAGTTGAGTAAAGTTCAATTTTTAAAAGACAGTCTCCGTGCTGTCTTTTTTTCGTCTGAATAATTAAATTGACTCAGATTTAAATGTAAATAAGACAAAAAGTAAGCGATTAGTGTGAAATATTGATTTAAAAATAAACATTTGAGAAAAAAGCCCATGCTTATACTTGACGGCATACAGCTTAAATTGTTTAATACGCCCCATCGGCGTGATAGCTCAGTAGGTAGAGCAACGGATTGAAAATCCGTGTGTCCCCAGTTCGATCCTGGGTCTCGCCACCATATTCAAAACTGATTTTTCAGTTTATCAATCCCTGATCCCATCAGGGATTTTTTTTGCCTAAAAAATATGCATACGAAAAATATTTTTATAAATATGATTGACTAATTAACTGAGATACGGCTTAATACACCGCATCGGCGTGATAGCTCAGTAGGTAGAGCAACGGATTGAAAATCCGTGTGTCCCCAGTTCGATCCTGGGTCTCGCCACCATATTCGAAAAAACCTCAAACCATTGTTTGAGGTTTTTTTTCGTCTGCTGTTTTTCAGGTGTTGATATTTCGCACAGTTTAACTGCTACAATCGATGCCAGATGATGAGCCCAATGGCTATTAGAAAATTATTAAAAAATAAGGGTTAAGGTTATGAAAAAAATATTATTTCCTGTTTTGGTCGGCATGAGTGTCTTGCTGAGCGCATGTGGTGGCGGGGGCGGCAGTAATGTCGATTCTTCCTATTCTAAAACCATTATCCAAAATGGTGTGACCTATGAATGTAAAAGTGAAAATGCAGCAGCGCTTTGTGATAATGGCAATTGCTCTTCCTGTGAATCATCGCTCGATAAAATAATTACAGCATCGTGCAGCACCAGTATTTCCGCAGGGCAAACAATTTATGCCGTGACCAAAACGGGCTGTGTATCCAATATGAAATCGGGCAGCAGAATCACTGCAGCATGTGATAATGGTCTGCTTAAATTAAAAGTTGGATCTAACTTTAGCTTAAATCAGGTGATTAATACGGGTACTACGATGAGCTCTGATGAGTATATTGTCGGCACAGAAGTGCTCCGCTGTGGCTTTTAATCAAATGAACATAGGTTCGTGGAGTGACAGTTGAAGCGACTTCAATATGCGGCGCTTGGACTGCTCTGTTTTGCACTGGGCTATATTGCGGCATCGTGGAATGACCAACCAAGCTTGACATCACCGCCACCTGAGCACTCGCTTGTCTCTTTGGCGACGAATAATCCTGTGGCACTCTTGGCTTTAGATCGAGATGCCTCGGATCAGCCTCATTCTAAAGATATACAGCAACAACTCAAAGGCCAACATCTTCAGCTAAAGAGGATTATTCAGCAGACTTCAGATCAACAATTGGGGCAATATTTACAGCAGGCATTTCCCAATTACAGTTTTGCAGGGATTCAAAATAAGCAACAGTTTGCGCAGCAGATGTTAGACGAATTTCTACAAGCCAAAAATGATCCGCAGCAGCGATTGGCAGGGCAAGCGTATGTGACTGATCAATCACAGACAGATGTAGATAGTGTCTTACCTCGTGAAATCTATGTCACACAGCCGTTGTATGCACATTTTGATACCATGGGTAAAGTTCCAAACAATACGCAAGTTATGGTGCGTTGGACGCATCGTGATAGCGGTGAAGTGCTGCTCTTTACGCCACGCAAAGTTAGTGAGCAACAGCAACAAAACTGGGTGAGTTTCTATCCTATGACTGGATGGAAAACTGGTCATTATGATGTGAAATATTATCAAATGAATGATCAATTAAGCCCGATTGCACAGACCAGTTTTTATATACAGCACGTAATTGAGTAAATATTTGAAGCTCAAATTTTATCGCTGAAGCTATGACTTAAGTGCTAGTTTCCGACCTTGAAAATTCGATTAAACTGATAAAAAAATAAACAATGAATCTCCGCAATGAAAGACCTTTTCTCTACAGGGAGTGCGCTGTATCAACAAGCACGTCCAAGTTATTCTGCTGAAGTCGTCGATAGCATCTTGCAGCATGTTGCCGTGCGTGAACTGGCATGAGACTGTGGTGCAGGTTCAGGTCAATTTACCAAAGGTTTGGCGTCCTATTTTCAACAGGTTTTAGCGACAGATCTGAGTGCCGAACAATTGGCACACGCACCCAATTTAGACAATGTACGTTATGAGCAAGCTAGCGCAGAACATTGTCAGCTTGCTGACCATTCAGTGGATTTAATCACAGTCGCGCAAGCGATTCATTGGTTCGATTTTGCTGCCTTTTATGCAGAAGTACGACGAGTATTGAAACCCCATGGTCACATCGCCATTGTGGGCTATGGTCTGATTCAATTTGAACATGCGGAATTAAACCAGCTTTTACAGGATCTGTATTTTGTCAAGTTAAAAGGGCTATTGGGACGTTGAACGTCGTTACATCGACGAAGAATATCGCAGTATTCCGTTTCCATTTCAGGAGTTAGCGACACCTCAGCTGTTTTTAAATTATAGGTGGCGTTCACAGCAAATTTTAGACTATCTGCAAACATGGTCTGGGCTTAAACACTACCAACAGCAACATCCGACACTTCAGCCATGTGCAGCTTTGCACGATTTCTTTAGCCGTCATCCGCAGCAAGAGTTTGCTTTGTCATTTCCTGTGCTGTTAAGAATCGGGACCGTATAAAAAAGAAAAAGTAGCCGCAATATAGATAGATAAAGGATGAAATCTTAAGTCTAGAATGAGCAACGTGAGGTTTGAATCGGCTGTACTTTCGTGCCGTTTGTCGGGGTTCAATCTAGTAAATTGATTAATTGTTGTACAATAATAGCAGTGTAAATTTTTTCAATTTTCTATTTTTAAATCTCTCGGAATGAACATGATGAATCTCCCTAAATCTGTTTCCGTTTTGGTTTTTGTTAGCGCAGCAATGACGGCTATGAGTACTTTGGCTGCGGAAAAAGCCACTACAAAAGCTGAGGATACCGAACAAAAAGCTATCCAGATGCCTGCTTTAACCATTATGGCAGAGCGTGAAATGCGTGCAGAGACGGGCATTGTTGAGTATCAAGAGCAGGTGGATCGCCGTAAAGCCTTACAGCAACGGGTGATGCAACTTGAGCGCGATACGCAAAACAAAGGTGTCGATGCAACAATCGTATCAAATGTAGATGTCTTGCCTGCGACAGCAGTGCCTGATATGTCGAATTTATCGCCTTTGATGCAGCAGCATGTTTTAGATATTGCCGCAGGTTTGCAGTCTTCTGACCCACGCAATGGTTTATATATTATGTTGCAACCCTTTGGGATAGACCGAAATGCGACCAATGTGCAAATCAGTCGTGATCAAATCAATCTCGGCAATATTGACCGTCAGTTAAATACCAATCCGATCAAGACCCCATAATCGAATACATCTCTACAGCAAATTGAAGGCGAAAATTCATGTTTTATCCATGAATTTTCGTTTTGATGACATGCGCAATTTAAGACTTTCTATATTGATGATTTCAAATAGCCTCCTTAAAAAGCATGGCTATTTTATCGTCAATCTTCAAACTTTTGGTTAAACTGAATAAAAGGGCATTCGGAGCTCATTATGCCGCGTATCTTTGTTGTCTTAGCCAGTGCTACGGTATTGGTCTTTGGATGGATGTTTTATCAATATTCAGTACAGCAAAAAGAAGCTGTGCAACTCTCGACCTATGAAACGGTTTTGCGCGAAAAAACCGAGCAAATTTTTCAGCAAGCTCAGCACTGGGAAGAACCGATACAACTTAATGTGACAGATGCACGGCTAACGGGTGATTATAAAATCATGTCGGATTTTATTTTGAGCCAAATGCTGCAGCGTGCAGAAGCGCGAAATCAGTATATTCGTGATCTTAAAGCACTGAATTGGGATAAATTTCTTGATATCGATCGCTTATTAAAAGATAAAAAAAACCAATATCAAGAGACTGAGCAAATGCTGCAGCAGGTGCATGCAGTGGTCGATGCTTATGAGCAAAAAACCACACAGCAAGAGGAAAATGGTTTAGCTCAGGCCAAACAGTTGGCGGTCAAACAGGTGTTTCGTCAGCAAATTGCCCAGAGTTTAAGAGACAGTCGTGATAGTGATGAGTCGCATGCTTTATTTGAGTTAGAAAAGCAAAGCTTGGCGAAGGCTGATGAGCTCTTTGCTGTGCTGAAAGCCAATAAATGGGAAAAGAAAAATAAATTATTTATGTTCTATGAAGATGCGCCTTTAAAGCAGTTTAATCAGCTTTATACAGAGATGTTAGCGCTTAATGCGCAAATGGATGAGATCCGCCAAAAGAACCGTTCAGAGTTGAAACAAAAGCTTTAACTGACTGTCATCTCTCTTTCAAATTTGCGCGATAAAGTGGCTTATAGCAGGGTTTTACATCATATAGAGGTCCATGCTCATGCGAGCTATTCAGATTTTTGATGATATTCAGCAGGTCTATATCGACTTTATCGCGAACCGCCAATATCCACGTTTGGAAAGTTTAAACAATTGGGGCAAGAACCGTTTTTTCTTCAGTCAGTATTTTCGCATGATTGAAGATTGGCATCTGACTGAACAGATTGTGATTGAATTTAATCAACAATTTTATAGTTTGGATACAGGGACGGCCCCTGACTTTATGGATCAAGATAAATACATGGCTTGGTTGATGGAACAATTACAAATATTAAAATAAGTCCTTTTCATTCAAATTATTCAGCACAGCTTCAAGACATGTTATACAAGTGAAAGCCATCCTTTAGCGGATGGCTTTTTTGTTGCTATCAAGCATCAATTTGGGAACTGAGTTCCGAACTAGCATGAATAACGCAAAAAACATTGGCTTTAAAAACAGTCTTCGATTGTTTAAATTGCAAATTTAATACAACTATTAATCAATAGTGTGACTTAAATCACTTAAAATACGCCGAAAATTTAAACATAAATTTTTAGCCAGCAGCCCATAACGCATAAGAAGCTGAGCTGTATTGAACTTGCAATCATTCTAACCTTAGACCGATTGGCTTTGAATGAAAGGTTTATCGCCATTTTTAGAGACGATTTTTTTAGCGTATGAAAAAATTAATACTGCTATGGCTTGCCATATGTGCGGTTTCATTGGTGTCGATAGGCTATACCTATGAATTATTCATTAGCCCTGTTTGGGTGGTAAATGCATTCGCTGCCTATGGCATGATTTTAATGCGGAAGCATTTAAGCCACGATTTACTGATCGTACTCTATGCTTTTAGTGCGATTTTTGTGGCTTCGCTGATGGTTGATCCCGCCAAGACATTAGAGGATAAATTTCTCCTGTGTGCGATTTCGGCATTTCAAATTTGGGTATTTATTAAAGCCTATTTGGCACTGAGCCATTTAAAAAAACGCCGCTTTAAGCGAACCCTAATGTTAGCTGTTCCGAGTATCGTGAGTGCTTTTGCAGGCAGTCTCTTGTTTGTAGCGTGCTTTCAGATGGACAACCAATACTTTGCCTTTGTTGATTATTTTCTAGAGCAATTTGCAACAAGTTTGGCTGTGGTATGTTTATTATTTGGTGTTCAGCGTTGGGTGAATGTGCCGTGGGTGGATTATGGCTATCTGATCGTGGCACTGGCCGTCCAATATGTGATCTCAAATGATCAGATCTTCTATGCTTGCATGGTCTTGCCTTTATTGATGTGTTATTACGCGATCAAATACGAACTCAAAACCTTTTGCTGGCTGATTGGTTTAATGACGCTGATCTGTGGCTGGTATGGTGCCATGCCATTGGCTGGGGAATATTGGTCGGATGCACAAGTACATATGCTCTCGCGGATCAGTTCTTATCGTTTGGCATTGGGTATTTATCTGATCATTTTTCTGTTTATTTGTGAGCTATATGCACGAAATAAACGCCTGTATTTGGCTTTGCAACGTGTAAGTTTTTGCGATGAGTTGACGGGGCTGAAAAATCGCCATGCTTTTAAAGAACAAATATTTATAGAGGGTGCGGTTGATAAAGGCTGTGTCATTTTGCTCGATGTCGATAATTTTAAAAAAATTAATGACCAATATGGACACCAAATGGGGGACAGTGTTTTGGTGCATTTGGCAAAAATCTTAAAAAATTGTAGTCCTCGCGCGAGTTTTATCAGTCGCTGGGGCGGTGAAGAATTTTTAATTTTGCTCGAAGGTGCCGATTTGGAGCAGGGTAAAATGTTGTGTGAAACAATTTTGGAACGCTGCGAACATGTACCGTTTCGAAAAGATCAATTAAGGCTAGATGTCAGCTTTAGTATGGGCTTGGCCGAGTTTCAACAGTTGAGTTTGTCTAATTACTCCACGACTCTACAGCATGTCGATGCCTGCCTATATCAGGCGAAATCACAGGGGAAAAATCAGTTTGTTTATCAAAAGATTATTCCGTTGGCAGAAAGCAGTATTGCAGTCTAAATGGGCAAAAAAAAGATGCCGTGAAGGCATCTTTTTTAGCATTTAATCAATGATTAAGCTGCTTTTTTGAACCAAGAAAAGAAACCTTTTTTCTCAGCTTTTGCTGCTTCAGCTTTTTTCTCTGCACATTTTTTAGCGCAGTCTTTTTTCGCTTCAGCTTTTACTTCTTCAGTTTTAGTTTCAACAGCTTCTTTTGCATCAGTTGCTTTTTCTACAGCTGCATCTTTTGCTTCAACAGTTTTTGTAACGACAGCATCTTTAGTTGCTACAGTTTTTGCTACAGTCGCGTCTTTTGCTGCAACAGTGTTCGCAACAACAGCGTCTTTAGCCGCTACAGTTTTTGCTACAGTTGCATCTTTTGCTGCAACTGCAGCTTCTTTAGTTGCTGCTGCTTTTTCTACAACTGCTTTTTTCATGTCAGCAGTTTTGGCTTTAGTGGTTTCTTTTACTGTTAAAGTTTTAGTTTGAGTCGCTTTTTCTGCAACAGCCACTTGAGTTTTAGCAGCATCTTGAGTTGCTTGAGCAGCAGCTACAGTTGCAGTTTTCGCTTGTGCAGCTTGAGCTTTTACAGCTTCAACAGCAGTCGCAGGTTTTTGTTCTACAGCAGTAGTTGCCATAGCAGAAGTTGTAGCAGCAACTAAAGCAACAGCTAAAGTAGTTTTGATCGCGTTCATAGTCATCACTCTATAAAACTTAGTTAAAATAAGGCATTGTAAATTTTATGCCTTATCAACAGCGCTTAGGTTACACGGCACAGAGTAAGGGATTTGATTGTGTGAATATTCCACCAATGTTACAAACGGATAACATGGTGTAACGCAGAAAAACAAACAAAAACAGCATGCATTGCATAGCATTCGAAATTTTCAATTCAAAGCTGATTTAAAATCACTGTTAAAGCCGTTATGGTGAATATACATTTCCGCCATTGGTATGGCATAAAAATAACGTCGCATGAGGGATAACTACAGATGCAGCAGCTTATTTGTTATAAACAGTTCCCTGTGTGGACGCAGCAGTCGATTCCACACGGTTTTAAACAACAGCACAATACCAAAGCAGGCACATGGGCAAAACTCACCGTGCTGCAAGGTGAAGTAAATTTTGCCATGTTAGATGCGTCTGGAAATGTCCTCTCGACGCATGTATTTAGTCCAGACCTACCACCGCCGTTTATCGAACCGCAGGCGTGGCACAAGATTATCTCTGCGAGTGATGATGTACAGTGTCAGCTACGGTTTTACTGTCTGCTACAGGATTACTTCAGCAAGAAATATCAGCTGACCTCCACCCATTCCGAAGTGCTGGCTGCCATGCCTTATTTAAAAGGCGGTCGTGCTCTGGATGTAGGCTGTGGTTCGGGTCGTAACGCCCTGTATTTAAGCCAACACGGCTTTAATGTTGAGGCCTGGGATGTGAATGAAAACAGCCTGCAGGCCTTAAGGCAGATCATCCAGACCGAGCAGATCGAAAATATCAGTGTGCAGCAACGAGATTTAAATGCCAATCCTGCCATTGAGGGCAGTTATGACTTTATCTGCTGCACCGTGGTGATGATGTTCTTGCAGGCTGATACCATTCCACCACTCATTGCACAGATGCAGCAGGCGACTGTTCCGGGAGGCTATAACCTGATTGTCTGTGCAATGGACACACCAGATATTCCGGCACAGCCTGACTTTCCTTTTACTTTTAAAGAAGGAGAGTTAAGTGCGCTTTACGAAGGCTGGAACATTGTGAAATACAATGAAAATGTCGGAGAGTTGCATCGGGTGGATGCAGAGGGAAATCGAATTCAACAGCATTTTGCGACGTTGTTGGCGCAGAAAATTTAAGCCTAGTATTTTAGGATGTTGAGTTGAAGAGTTGGGGATCAACTCAACACTTACTTTACTTAAACTGAAATAATGGAAACATTTTTGAGTTAGTTTGGCAGTATTTATATTTAGGTCGAGTAATTTAATAAAATGTACCCAAATGAGTAATTTAGGTTAATAAATGATGTTGATTATTTTTTAGTGGTCATAGAATATTTTAACGAAATGAATTTTTAAACTTATTTAGAGCTGACCCTTGTTAAGCCTAAATGTGGTAAATTTGAACACTTAATCTCTGTTGTTGCATGCTGAAAAGCGTTGTACTCAGCATGCAACTTTATATCTGAGCCTGAACTTAATTTACTTTAGTTTCAAACAATGGATTAAGGATTTGGTCTGCTTGTAAATTATGGTTATTAGTAGAGTAGATTCTACCTTTAAGTAAGTCAGCTTTATGCCATTCGAATGTTTGCTTATCTAAGTCTAATAAACGAACTGAGTATTGCTGACCCTCCTTAGGCATGTATGCTGTAACTATTCCAGCACCTGCACCCATAGTTGCTAGTGTTACACCTACACTTAAGGCACCCATGGCAAATTTACTTCCTACAGATGCATTCAATCCATCAAGCGAAACTAAAAAAATATAGTTTGAGTTTGCCCATTCTTTTAAAGTCTTGACAGTTTTTTCATCAAGCTGAGGCATATCTAGTTTTGCATTTCTATTTCGAACATTTGATAAATTTACAGCATCTGTTTTGGCTATAAACTGAGTAAGTGCAAATGCTGCTGCACGTTGATCATCAGTCATATTGCTATTTTGATTTAGAAGAGGATATGTGCTGATAGGCGCTCTTTTAGAATTGCTATCAACCTGAAATTCGTATTTTTTAAGCTGTTCTTCAGGCATTGAACCACAAATAAACGGCGTAGCAGAGGTACTAACAGTGACATTATGTTGGTTTAACTGTTGTGTAAAAGTTTGAATAAACTTCTCACTTGTAAGTTTAGTAGGCTCGATGAGTACTAAATCTTTCCCTAATTCATTGGTTAAAAGGCATGAGTTCACAAAAATCGCTACAGGTTTTACTTGGATTGCAGCTTGGGTCTGATTTAATTTTTGGCGCGACTCTTCGGAGATTTTTGTTGTTGCACAACCTGTAAATGCAAGACTGGCGATCAGTGGTAACACAATATTTTTCATAGAAACTCTTGTTTGGTTTTGTTTGATTTCTATGCGTATTATGCATAAATTGTGTTAATAATCTAATTAAATCTTTATTAAAAAACCCCGCAAAAGCGGGGTTCTTTTTAGTCACGTATTTAAGAATTAAACACGTTCAATCACTGTTGCGATACCTTGACCTAGACCAATACACATGGTCGCAAGACCGATTTGTGTATCTTGCTGTTCCATAACGTTCAGCAAAGTCGTTGTGATACGTGCGCCAGAACAACCCAATGGGTGACCCAAAGCGATTGCACCACCGTTCAAGTTCACACGGTCTTGTTGGTCATAAATGCCTAAGCCTTTAAGAACAGACAAACCTTGTGCTGCGAACGCTTCGTTCAATTCAAACGTTTGAATATCAGCAATTGACAAGCCAGCACGTTTAAGCGCTTTTTGAGTTGCTGGTACAGGACCATAACCCATGATCGCAGCATCACAGCCTGCAACCGCCATAGAACGAATCACAGCACGTGGCTTAAGACCTAAAGCTTGAGCACGTTCAGCAGACATCAATAACATTGCAGACGCACCATCAGACAATGCTGATGAAGTCGCAGCAGTTACTGTACCGCCTTTCGGATCGAATACTGGACGTAAAGCTTGGAATGCTTCAAGGTTTGCATCAGGACGAATCACTTCATCGATATCGCACAGAATTTTGAAGCCATTTGCATCGTGACCTTCAACGCCCACGATTTCATTTTTGAAACGACCTTCTTGTGTTGCAGCCCAAGCACGGCGATGAGATTCCACACCAAACGCATCTTGTTCTTCACGCGAAATACCGTTCATACGACCTAACATTTCAGCCGTTAAGCCCATCATGTTAGATGCTTTTGCATAGTGCTTAGACGCTTCTGGGTTGATGTCGATGCCGTGCATCATGCCAACGTGACCCATGTGCTCTACACCACCAATGATGAAGATATCACCTTGGTTGGTTGCAATTTGCGCAGCCGCTGTGTGGATTGCTTGCATAGAAGAACCACAAAGACGGTTCACTGTTTGACCTGCAACAGTCTTTGGAAGATCAGCCAATAACGCAATGTTACGACCAATGTTCATACCTTGCTCTAGGGTTTGGTTTACACAGCCCCAGATTACGTCTTCAACTTCATTGGTATCAAACTGGTTACGAGCAACAAGCGCACGTACTAATTCAGCAGATAAGCTGTCAGCACGGACGTTACGGAACATACCATTTTTGGTTTTACCCATTGCTGAACGTACGCCATCAACGATGACAACGTCACGTGGATTTAAAGTAGCCATTCACGTTGCTCCTTAACCGTAGAATTTTTTGTTGTTTGCAGCCATGTCACGCAACATTTGTGGCGCTTCATAAGCCTTACCTAAATACGCATATTTGTCGCAAAGCGCTACGTATTCAGCGACACCTGTTTGGTCGATGTAACGGCATGGACCACCACGGAATGGAGGGAAACCTACACCCATGATCATCGCCATATCTGCTTCAGCAGCAGTCGCTACGATATTGTCTTCTAGGCAACGAACAGTTTCGTTACAGAACGTCAGCATCATACGGTCAATGATTTCTTGCGCATCAAATTCACGTTTTTCCGCAGTTGCAACAGAAGCCACAAGTTCGTAAGCCACTGGATCAACCACTTTGGCTTTCTTACCTTTACGGTCAAGTTCGTATTTGTAGAAACCAACGTCATTCTTTTGACCCAAACGTTTTGCTTCGTACATTGTTTGAATTGAACCTTTGAAGTCAGGCTTCATGCGGTCAGGGAAACCTTCTGCCATTACTTCCGCACCGTGTACGCCTGTGTCGATACCCACAACGTCGATGAGGTAAGCAGGACCCATTGGCCAGCCGAATTTTTCCATGACTTTGTCGACTTGTTGGAAGTCAGCACCGTCTTTCAATAGAAGGTCAAATGCACCAAAGTAAGGGAACAATACGCGGTTCACCAAGAAGCCTGGGCAGTCGTTAACCACGATTGGTGTTTTACCCATTTTCTGAGCAAGAACTACAGTCGTTGCAATCGCTTCAGCAGACGTCTTTTCACCACGGATCACTTCTACCAATGGCATCATGTGAACTGGGTTAAAGAAGTGCATACCTACGAAGTTTTCAGGACGTTGTAGGTTTTCAGCCAAACGTGTGATTGAAATTGTTGACGTGTTCGAAGCAATGATCGTGTTTTCACGAACATTCTTCTCAGTTTCAGCAAGTACGATACCCTTAACTTTAGGGTTCTCTGTAACTGCTTCAATCACGATGTCCACTTCTTTAAACTCGTCATAGCTTAAAGTCGGACGGATGCGCGCAAGAGTTTCACCCATTTTCGCCGCAGTCATTTTTTTGCGATCAACTTGTTTAGTCAACAATTTGTTCGCTTCAGACATACCTAACGCCAATTGTGGGTTACCAATGTCTTTCATGATGATTGGTGTGCCTTTGCTTGCCGCTTGGTAAGCAATACCACCACCCATGATACCTGCGCCTAGTACAGCAGCTTGGTTGACAGGGTGAGCACCTTTTTCATATTTCTTCGAAGTTTTCTTCACAATTTGGTCGTTAAGGAATAAACCAATTAACGCACCTGCTTGTGGAGTCACAGCCGCTTTAGCAAAACCTTGCGCTTCGATTTTCAATGCTTCATCACGTGGAAGGCTTGCACCTGCTTGTAATGAGTCTAGAAGAAGTTTTGGCGCTGGGTATTGAGCAGGATTTGCTTTTGCAAGAACTGCACCTTTCGCTGTATTGAATGCCATCATTTGTTCAAGCATGTTCAATTTAACAGGATCTAATTTTTCTTGACGTTTTGCTTTCCAGTCTACACGGCCAGCAATCGCTTGTTTCACAAGGTCAATTGCAGCGTCTTGTAGTTTGTCTGCAGCAACAACTGCATCAACAGCACCGTCTTTGAGCGCAGCAGCCGGCTTTTTCGGTGCAGCCATTGCCATCCATTCAACCGCATTGTCGATACCAATCACGCGGCTTAAACGAACCGTACCACCAAAACCAGGGTAGATACCCAGTTTGATTTCTGGAAGGCCAACTTGTGCAGCTTCTGACATCACACGATAGTCACACACTAAGCACATTTCAAAACCGCCGCCCAATGCCATACCATTGATTGCAGCAACTTTAGGAACGTTTAGATCTTCAAACGCATTGAAGATGTCGTGAACAGGCAATGCCCAATCCACAATCGCTTGTTCGCCTTGAGCGAAGTTGTCACCGAATTCAGTGATATCTGCACCCACGATAAATGTAGATTTACCTGAAGTAACGATTAAACCTTTGATGTCACCGTTTGCTTTAACAGCGTCAATTGCAGCTTTAAAATCTTCAATTGTTGCGCGGTTAAACTTGTTGACCGACTCACCTTGTAAGTCAAAGCGGAATTCTGCAATTCCGTCCGAAAGCATTTGGACGGTAATGGCATTGCCAGCGTGGATCATGCCTGATCTCCTTTATTTTGGAGGACTTCTAAGTTGATGTTGTGAAGCGAGTACGCGGTTCCTGCGTACACTTTATGCCTCGCTAATCTTACGATAACTATATCTAAAAAGAACATAACAAGTTGTATCAAGCCGTGACGCTAGGGTCATCAAAATTTCTTTTGGAAATAGCCTTCGGGTCTGCCTTTAAACGCTATCGCTCTAATTAAATATGTTGAAGCTTATGTTTCAGTTCACATTTTTTTATAAATGTAAGCTATAGATTGAGATGCGAATGAAAAATTCAAGAAAAAAGCAAGTGTATTTTTCGGCAGAATGGTCAATTCACTTTTAACATTGTCATCCATCTTTGCTGAGACACAGTGTTCTATGCTGCTTATTTAGGCATCACTGAGCACTATGCTATACTCGCCGCGTTCTCAAAAGTTAATTTTTCATTAAGCACAATGCTTATTAGCACCAGGTCCTCATATGATTAAGTGGATTATCCTGGCGGTCTTTGTCATTTCTGCGTTTTATATTCAGCAACGCGGTAAAGTCCGTCATTCATTTTATCGTCAGTTTTTTGATCATTCGACATTGCTCGCACCGATCAATTTTCTCATGTACATGTTTTCAAAAGTGCCGAGTCAACCTTATATCGACACGCAGCATTTTAAAGATTTAAAAGTCTTAGATGAAAACTGGGAAATGATTCGTGATGAAGCCAAGGCCTTGTATGAAAAAGGGGGTATCAAAGCATCGAGTACTTATGATGACCTTGGATTTAACTCATTCTTTAAAACCGGTTGGAAACGCTTTTATTTAAAATGGTATGACTCAGCTCATCCTTCGGCTGCTGAACTTTGCCCAAAAACTACGGCCTTGTTAAAAAATTTACCCACTATTAAAGCCGCGATGTTTACTGAGTTGGCGCCCGACAGTCGTTTAGTCCGTCATCGAGATCCCTATGCCGGTTCATTGCGTTATCACTTGGGCTTATTGACGCCCAATGACGACCGCTGTTTTATTGATGTCGATGGTCAGCGGTACTCATGGCGTGACGGCGAGAGTGTGGTGTTTGATGAAACCTATATTCACTATGCTGAAAATAAAACGGATCAGAACCGGATCATTTTCTTTGCAGACGTTGAACGGCCATTAAAGTCGAAGTGGATGGAAGCTTTTAACCATTGGTTTGGTAAAAATGTCATGACTGCTGCAAGTTCACCGAATGAAAGCGGTGATAAAACAGGTGGTTTAAATAAAGTATTTGGCTATGTCTATCAAATTCGCATAAAAGCCAAAGCCTTGAAAAAAACCAATCGTTCACTGTATTACTTTTTAAAGTGGTTCCTAATGTTGGGGTTGTTCTTCCTGATTTTTATACGTCCATATTTATTTTAAAAGTAGAATAAATATTGAAAAAATGCGCCCTTAGGGGCGTTTTTTTATGCTGACAGTCAGCGAAATATCAGTTATCGTGCAAGCAGAATAAAAATAATCATGCAGAGCAAATCAGCAAAAGCAGAAATAGTGTTAGCCAGAATAAGCCAGAAAAAGTGAGCCAATAGACGAGGAATATGATGTTGACGTCCGAACTTAAGCCCATGCAAAACCGTTGAGCTGAAAGAAAAGCGTCATCATCAATGATAGCCAAAACCCAAGGGTGAAAACGGTGGAAGCTTTGCATGCAGGCATGAAGACCTACTGCATAGAAACTCAGTGTAAACGCTTGAAGGGATTGATTTGGCGGGAAGGGTATCCAATTCATGAAAGCAACCAACCAAACATTGATGCATCAAATGCATATTTCGATGCAAGATATAGAACGACGTAAACAGTTGCTTGGCTTGACTGATTTAGAGCTGGCGGAACTGGCTTCGATTGGTGGAATTGTGGCGCCGATCCTCGACAGTATGGTCGATGAATTTTATGAAAATCAGACCTCAATTCCAGAAATTGCCACTTTGATTGGTGATCTTGATACCTTGAAGCGTTTGCAACGCGCGCAGCATCAATATTTATTGGATTTATTTTCCGGGCGCTATGACAGCGCGTATGTGAATAACCGTTTACGGATTGGTTTGGTTCATAAGCGCATAGGTGTAGAGCCGAAGTTGTATCTCTCTGCGGTGCATACCCTAAAGACCATGTTGTTTCGCTTAATTCAGCGTACCTTTAATGATACGGAACAATATCAGCGGATTATTAACACCTTGGAAAAGCTCTTTATGTTCGACACCACATTGGTGGTGGAAACTTATGTGTGGAGTTTGATTAATGAGGTGAAGATCTCCCGTGAAAAAATGGAACAGTATGCGCATGCGCTAGAGTTTCGTGCACAAGAAATGGAAGAACTTTCACAGCGCGATCCATTAACAGGACTGTTAAATGTCCGGCATTTATCGACCTTATTGACCAGTATTTTATATACCGCACAGCGTAATCATGAACCCGTAACAGTAGTGTTTATTGATATCAATGATTTTAAAAAGATCAATGATGAACAAGGTCATCCACGTGGAGATCAGGTACTACAAACGGTTGCTGCGGCCATAAAGTCGGTTGCACGTTTAGATGATCATTGCTTCCGTTATGGCGGAGACGAATTTTGTTTGGTCTTGCCGGGATGTAGTGAAAAGCATGTGGAAGCGAGTTTTATCCCGCGTTTATTAGAAGCGGTGGCTGAAATGGAAGCAGGCTTAAGTTTAAGTATTGGGCTCTGTCAAACAGACCATCAGCAAGGCTATATAGATGCCATGAGCTTGGTACAACAAGCCGATGCTAAAATGTATCAAGAGAAAAAGAATTATAAACGTTTGCAGGAACAACCTATGTCGAAAGAAGCGTGATTCGAGCGTAAAGAACGCCAAAAATAACAATAGATGACTAGCGAAACTTGAGCTAAATGGATCTCCATATTCTTGAAAATAATGTGATAAGTATGCTTATTTCCTGAAAAAATAAAGCTGAAATAGCAGATGCATCCTGCAAAATCTTGTATAGAATAAAAGCAGTTGATGGGGGATAAGATGCAAGTTTTTCGTTCAAAAAAAGATTGGTGGGTGGTGGCGTTTATTGTTTGTATGAGCGGTTTACTCATTCAATTATTACTCACCATGCAAGCCAAAGGCACGATGCAGCAATATCCTCTTCATACCGCGGTGTATATTTTAACGGTGTTATTGCTGTGGTGGCCAATATTCAATACACGTTATCAAATTTCCGCTACAGAATTAAACATCCGTAGCATGTTTCTACATTGGCAGATTCCTTTGCAGGATATCCAACGCATCAGTGCAAGTCAGGATTTGTCTGCGGCACCTGCGCTTTCCATTAAACGTTTAAAAATTGAATATCTTCGAGATGGCAAAACCAAATTTGTCATGGTTTCACCGAAAGATCCGCAAGCTTTTGCTAAAGCGATTGGTGTTCCAATCCAATAAATATAAGAATGCTGAATAAAGGTATGTGAGCATGCCTTTTAAAGACCAGTAAATTATTTAATAATAACCAATTGTCCAAGTTGTGCATCTAGGTGTATTTTAGTTTGTTCGGGATGATTCAAAAAATACACCGCCAAAATAGGTTCAAGTTCAACCCGTATTTTTCGTGCTAAATGTCGTGCGCCATAACGAATATCATGGTTCTGATAAAAATGTGCTTTGGCTGCATCTGTGAGTTTGATACTGCGTTTTTGATGTTGTAGGCGTTGATTAAGTTTTTCCAGTTCAATCTCCACCAAACGAGGTAAAGCATCATCTTGAACGGGTTGATATTGCAGTACACGGTCAATACGGTTAATAAATTCAGGGTCGAATTTACGTTGCATGACTTTTTCAATAATGCTGCTGACCGGCACGCGCTTGAGACAAACCTTTTGTATTTTTTCGGGCAAAAAATTTAACTTATCTAGATATTGCTGTGCCGCTTGTGCACCGACATTGCTGGTCATAAAGATCATACAATTACGAAAGTCGATGGTTTTTGTACCTGAGGTTAGGGTTAATTTTCCGCTATCCAGCACATTCATTAAGCCGCGAAGCACTTCGGTTGACGCTTTTTCCAGTTCATCAAAAAGCACGATGCCCGGTCGGGTATGACTACCTGCAATGGCAACTTCATCAAATAAACTATGGCCTTCTTTAGAACCGACATAGCCCGGAGGCGCACCAGTAATGGCAGCCGCATAATGTTCCTGTGCGAGCGTGTTCATATCAATACGGCAAAAGGCATCAGGTCGGCCATAAATCACTTCACTGATTAAACGCACAGTTTCGGTTTTACCAACACCTGTCGGTCCAAGCATTAAGGTTACGGAGAGCGGTCGTTCAGGACTGGAAAAATCAGCCTTGACCACATGCAGCATTTTTTCGATTTCGTCTAATGCTGCTTCTTGTCCAATGATCCGTTGCTTTAAGCGTTGCATAACGTCATGCGGTTCAAAATGAAAACGCGGCTTACCCATCAAACGGTTTTTTTCAGCAGTGCTCTGCGTCGAAGTTGTCGGGTGTACGACATGGATGGCGGGATTGGCGTTCGTCATGCATCATGTTCCTAAAGCGTGATGTTTTGAGCATAGCAAATTTAGAATTTTGCATTAATAGCTTTTAGCAATCAGATCATTGCTATGAGCAACAATAAATTTGCGGGATTGCTTGAAAATGCAGGTAAAAGCATCACATCATGTCAAAGAGCAATATCGAAGATGGAACAAGGCAAAAGTGAACGAAAACGCACGCGAACATATTGAAAAAATTCTTGCCAATATGACGACTCTACCCGGTGTTTACCGCATGCTGGGTAAAGACGGTGAGTTGCTGTATGTGGGTAAAGCAAAGAATTTAAAAAATCGTGTGTCGAGTTATTTTGTGAAAACCATTGAGCATCCCAAGACGCAAGCCTTGGTCGCCCGTATTTATGATATTGAAACCTTGGTGGTGCGTTCTGAAACGGAAGCCCTATTGCTCGAACAAAACCTGATTAAGTTGCATCGTCCGCCGTATAACATCATGCTGCGTGATGATAAGTCTTATGTTTATATTTTTATCTCTGCCGATAAACCCTATCCACGAATTGCCGCAGGACGTGGGAAAGGTAAGCATCAAGCTGGTAAGTTTTTTGGGCCTTATCCGAGTGCTTATAACGCGCGTGATACTTTGGTGGTGCTGCAAAAATTGTTTAATGTGCGTCAGTGTGAAAATAGCTATTTTTCGCAGCGCAAACGACCATGCTTGCAATACCAAATTAAACGCTGTTCCGCGCCTTGTGTGGGTTTGATCTCACCCGAAGATTACAAAGAAGATGTCAATAACTCGATTCGGTTTTTACAAGGCGACACTAAAGAGCTTAATCAAGAGCTGATTGGGAAAATGGAAGCTGCGGCAGAAGCTTTGGAGTTTGAAAAGGCAGTGTTTTATCGTGATCGTATGGCGCTGCTGCGTGATGTGCAAACTCAGCAAGCGATTTATAAAGTCAAAGGTGAGGCTGATATCATTGCCATTGCTTATCAAGCCGGTGTGACCTGTGTGCAAATCATGCATGTGCGCAATGGCAAAATGCTCGGCGGAAAGAGTTATTTCCCTGATATGCAGGGTGATGATCTAGGTCAAATGCTCTCGGACTTCATTGCCAATTTCTACTTTCAAGTTGCAGATGAGATTCCAACTGAACTCATCATCAATGTCGATATTCCAGATCGCAAAGACATGGAAGATGCACTACATCAGCACTTTGATAAAAAAATTCAAATCAAACATAAAGTGCGTGAAACCCGTGCAGAGTGGCAAGAGCTTGCACAAATGAATGTGCAACACGCCATTAAAGGTAAATTGGCTGATCATTTTGAATTGAATGAGCGCTTTCATCAGTTAGAGCAAGTCGTTGGGCGGCCGATTGACAGTATTGAGTGTTTTGATATTTCTCACACTATGGGTGAGGCAACTATCGCGTCTTGTGTGGTCTTTGATGCTGGCGGTGCAAGAAAGCGCGACTATCGCCAATTTTCCATCAATGACATTACCGAAGGCGATGATTATGCTGCAATGCGTCAAGCACTGACCCGCC